>JAUCGL010000112.1 GCA_030378105.1 Candidatus Halobeggiatoa sp. HSG11
TGTCTTCCAAGTAGTCACAAAATCATCTATTGGTGCTGCCATCGCATTCTGTGCAAAAGCCAATAAAACAAATACTGCTAATAATTTAAAAAGAAATTTCATTTTTAATGCTCCGTTAGAATTAAAATTTGTAAATAAATATTGAGTGTAATTAAATGTTTTATAGTTTTCATGTTTTAATTCCTTAATCAAAATTCGTAAAATTTATCTCAATAAAAATAAATGTCATATTCATTATATTATTGACCATAAAAGTGATTATTGCTATAGGAAAAGTTATCTCGTTCCCACGTGCCATGTGGTAACACCATAACACCGCACCGGCGGTGCGTATCAAATGGTATTAATTTCGATATATCAGTAAGATCATGGCTATATTCACCGCAGTGCGGTGCTTCTGCATTCCCACATGGCATGTGGGAACGAGATAAAATCATTCAAAAGCTATTCCACCCGGATCAACAATCCGACCATCCACACCAGTATTATCTCCCAATTCACCATCTATGAGAGTGAATTTAGCAGTAGCCACCGGTTTACCATTAACAGTTTGTATAGCAAAAATAACATTAGGTAAGGTATACCAACTTAAAGTGCTTAAATCACCCGGAATTAATGGCCCAAATTTCTTATAAACTGGTTTTTTTCTGAATATGGACATACCATGAAAGTAGATAGTTAAGTTCACTTTTGAGCATTGTATTTCATAGTAAACTATACCCTGTGGAAAGCTATAGTTTTCATTCTCAAATGCCTGATCTTCTTCGGTATGAGCAGAAGCAATTTTAATAGGACAACCAATATGACTGGCTATAGTTATATATTCACCACTTATCGCATCTGGGATGGTGATAACGTAACGTTGTCTATTATCTTGAATTCCATCACCATTACCATCTATTTCTAGTTCGTTAGAATCTGAAATATCTGTTGAATCTTTAGTGTCTGTTGGAGCATCCACTTTAATATCATTATCAACTGGAACACCTATTGGTTTATTATCAGTTGGGACAACAATTGGTTTATCTGTTATTGGGGTTTCAACTGGTTGAATGGTTGATTCAAAAGTAGCGATACAAGTTTTATCCTTATTAATTCTAACCAAACCATCTTTATCACAGTCACCAGTCCAACTGATAAATTTCCAGTCTGTATCAGGATTTGCAATCAGAGAGACTTCAGTTTGGTCTGCAAAATTATGTTCACAATCACTTCCACAATTGATTCCATAGTCGTAAGTTATTGTCCCATCGCCAATTTTTTCTATTGAAAGTTTATGAGTTACGGTTGGTTGTTCTAAAGGACAGGCTAATGTAGTTGCATTTGTTATTATAGCATCTGAATTATCAGAAGCATTAGTTGCTCTAACAGAATAATTATATGTAGTTCCACAAGTTAAACCGCTATCACTATAACCAGTTGCATTAGCAGCGGTAGTATTGATTAAACTACCATTCCGTTCTATTTTAAAACCAGTTTCATTACTGCTGTTATCAATCCAACTAAGGTTAATTTGAGTATCAGAAACTACCGTTGCTATTAAGTTAGAAAGAGCAGAACCAGTTGTTGTAGCAGAAATTTCTATACTAGGTAAGCTAGTTATGTCATTTTGTTGAGTTCCATGTGCTGGAGTAAATGTTTCTATCACAAAATAATATGTTGTACCTGCAAGTAAACCATTAACAGTTAATGTACCTGCTATTTTATCTACTGTTGTATTAATCGAGATACTATAAGGACCACCCGGTGTGGTGCTATATTTAACTTGATAATAACCACCATCAGCTTGATAAGTAATTGGTGTCCAATCAATTTTAACGCTTGTATCAGATAGAACAGTTTTACCCAAACCTACCGTTGGTGGCATTGTTTGAGTATTTGCCCAATCAGGGTCTTCAATGTTAGCAGTACCGTCTATTGCACCAGTGAAAGCATTATAGCTTAAATCTGCCATCGTTATATTAGCAGGTAAAGTAGGAATAGTTCCGGTTAATTGGTTATCGTCAAGTCGAAGTATTTGTAGATTAATCAAAGTACTTAAATCTGGAATAATTCCAGTTAGTTGGTTGTTATTTAAACGTAATTGTTGTAAATCAACTAAATTGCTTAAGTTGGGAATATTTCCTGTCAATTGATTATTATCTAACTCAAGTAATTGTAAATTTATCAAAGTACTAAGGTTAGGAATAGAACCGGTTAATTGGTTATTTTCCAAACGAACAGTTGTTAAATTTGTTAATGTATTTAAATTTGGAATATTACCAGTTAATTGATTGTTGAATACGTTAAATATTGTCAGGCTAGTTAAAGCACTTAAATCAGGAATAGTTCCCACTAGATTTTGTGTATTTCTATCAATTTCAGTTACATTACCGGGGATAGAGCTACAAGTAATACCAGCCCAACTGCAAGGTGTATTTGTCAATAACCAATTATTCCCCGGACTATCTGACCAACTTGCTCCGTTGGTACTGGTATAAAGTGCAACTAAAACATCGCATTCAGCTTCTGGAATTTGAGTTTGACTTGTAGGATTGTTACATATTGATCCTGTTGTTGTGGCAGGCACTTCAGCACTTTCAATACTGGTTAAATTATTCTGTTGCCAAGTATGTGCTGGTGTATATGTTTCTACGACAAAATAATAAGTCGTACCTGCTAATAAACCTGTAACAGTATGAGTGCTTACAGTTTTATCTGCTATCGTTCCGCCTGATGTACTGTAGGGGCCGCCGGATGTTGTGCTGTATTTAACTTCATAATATCCGCCATTCGCTTGGTAGGTAATCGGTGTCCAATCAACTTTAACACTGGTATTAGATAGAACGGTCGTATTTAAACCGGCTGTTGGTGGGACAGTTTGAGTGCTTGCCCAATCAGGGTCTTCAGTATTTGCAGTGCCATCTATTGCACCTGTGAAGGCATTATAGCCTAAATCTGCAAGTGTTAAGCTGGCAGGCAAGCTGGGAATTGTTCCACTTAATTGGTTATACCCCAGCAAAAGTCCGTCTAAACTGGTTAAAGCACTTAAATCAGGAATAGTTCCGGTTAATTGGTTTCTAGATAAAGAAAGCTCTATTAAATTAGTTAAGGTGCTTAAATCAGGGATATTTCCTGTTAATTGGTTGTTCCATAAATACAGTTCTTGCAAACTGACTAAAGCACTTAAATCAGGGATAGTACCTGTTAATTGATTGCTATATAAATAAAGCTCTTGTAAATTAGTTAAAGCACTTAAATCAGGAATGCTTCCTGTTAATGGATTGTCACTAAATGATAACTTTGTCAAATTGACTAAAGCACTTAAATCAGGGATAGTACCTGTTAATTGGTTACTAGATAAATAAAGCTCTATTAAATTAGTCAAAACACTTAAATCAGGGATAGTGCCTGTTAATTGATTGCCAGATAAATACAGAGTTAGCAAACTGACTAAATCACTTAAATTTGGGATAGTACCGATTAAGTTGCTTGATACTCTAGCAATTGTAATAACATTTCCTGATGCTCCCCCACTACAAGTAACTCCTGTCCAACTACAAGGCGTATTATTACCTAACCAGTTATTTGTTCCAGCATCCGACCAACCGGCTCCATTAGTACTATCATAAAGAGAAACTAAAGCTTCGCACTGAGTTCGGGGAATTTGACCTTGGATGGTACAATCAAAGCTACAATTTGTATAACCATCACCATCTATTTGAGCATTCCAACCACCATAAGCAACACTTGGATATTTACACAGTGAATTGTTAGATAAACCAAGCGTTGTTAAAGAACCTAATGGAGATAAGTCTGGAATACCGCCGGTTAATTGGTTGTCTTGTAAAGATAGTTCCGTCAAACTAGTTAAAGTACTTACTTCTAGTATAGAACCAGTCAATTGATTGTCCCTGAGTCTAAGCACCTGTAAGTCAGTTAATAAACTTAGATCAGGAATACCACCTGTTAAATTATTATTATTTAACTCAAGTTCTATCAATTTAGTTAAATTACCTAATTCTGGTGGAATAGTACCCGTTAATTGGTTATAATCTAGCTCAAGCATTTCCAAATTAAGGAGGTTACCTAATTGCGCTGGAATTGTGCCAGTTAAGTCATTATATTCTAAATAAAGATTCCGTAAGTTATTTAAACCGCTTAAATTTGGAATATCACCGGTTAAATTATTGTCAAAGAAACCAAGGTGTTCTAAATTTGTTAAGGCACTTAGATCAGGCAGGACACCAGTTAAATTGTTTGACAACTTACTAACTTCAATAACATTACCTCCACTACAAACAATACCTGACCAACTGCAAGGTGAATCATTCTGGTTCCAACCATTGCCCGGGCTATCCGTCCAGCTTGCTCCAGCAGTATTATTGTAAATTGCAATTAGTGCATCGCATTCCGTTTCGGGAATTTCTGTTTGGGCAGGAAAGGAACAGTTTGTCGCTGCATGGACAGTTGTTATGGAAATCGTAATTAATAAAACAACTAAGATTAAATATTTTATAGTTTTCATGGTTAAACCTTTTAAATGTAAGAATTCTTAAAATTTGAAGAAAATAAAATTTCTACGAAATTCCTTTCTTTTTACATATTTTTCATGTAAAGTGTTGATATTTAAAATATATTAAATAATTTCAAGTGATTTTTTCGATTACTTTAAATATTCTGGAATTATTAATTTTTATTTAAATAAATATACCTACTATATAGAGAAAATCGTGCCAATTGGACAAATTTTACTTAACTAATTGTTTAAAAGGTTATTTTTTAATAAAAAGAAAATAAAACACAACAAAACATTGTCCCAAAACAGGATAAAATCCCGATATGGGACAAGATTTGTTCTATTTTGAGAAATTTCTCTTATTGTAATTCACAAAATATTGGTATAAGGAAGGGTTGAGGATTATCTCGTTTCCACATGGCATGTGGTAACGCCATAATACCACACTGGCGGTGCGTATCAAATGGTATTAATCTCAATATATCAGTAAGTTAATAGCTATATTCACCGCTGGTGCGGTGCTTCTGCATTCCCATATAGCATGTCACTGCCATTAAGTTAAGGGCAACCATAAAGGATTGCCCCCTACGTTAAATGATGATTTGTAGGGGTAATTCCTTGTGGTTATCCCAATCAATCTCCTTAACTTAATGGCAGTGACATAGCATGTGGGAACGAGATATTTAAGTTTTGTAATTTTATTATAGATTAAATAACAAAAGTAGGCTGGGTCAAGTGAAGCATTAAGTCAGCAAATGGTCAATTGGATAATTATGGAATGAATGCTGGGTTTTCTTTTCTTCAATCCAGCCTACGTGCTTGAGTAATAACATACGCACCGATGGAAGATATTGAAAAAATGGCGGCAATGATAAAAATGTTATATATTTTACCCAGCTGTTTCCCAAGGATTTTCTATCTCTATATCCAATTGTTTAAAATCGGTAATATTTCTTGTAAATACAGGATAATCTGATTTTTTAGAAATAGCTGCAATAAGTAAATCGGGCATTTTCTTTTTAATACCTTGTTTTCTCCATGAAATAACTTGTTCCCAATGTTCCATACTTAATGTTAACATTTCAAGTGAGGCAAAGTATTTTCTAATTTTCGTTTCTTCTTTTAGGTCAATTTCTTGCCATCCTAAAACTTCAGCAAAAACTATGGGATTTAACACTGGTATTATTTTTTCTTGAGCAATTTGTTTTTTTAGATAAGTAAGTTCTGTTCTACCTTCTAATAAGTATATCCAAATATTTGTATCAAATATTACTAAACGCATGTTTATTCTTTTCTCATATTGTTTTGGAATTCTATACCATCAGTTGATGATTGAATTGAGCCAAATAAAGAATTAATACTATGTGATTTAGTTGCTTGATAGTTTTTTAGACCATTAGAAATCAGTTGTATTACTAACTCATTAGTATCGGTATTAAATTGTTTTGCTTTGGTTTGTAGTTGAGTTATTATTTTCTCATCAATTCCGTTAATGAATAATGTTGCCATAATTATTACCTATATGATTAAAATATATTGAGTTTTTTATTAATAATTACATCAAATTAAAAAAGAGGAAATATTATCCCCTTAAAATTTAAGTAGCATATGCACCGATGGAAGGCGTTGGAAAATGTGGGCAATGGAAAGATGTTGCATACCATACGCTATGAAAATATTTTTTCTTTAGCAGGTTGTTGTATCCACATATTTGGTTGGACATATAAAGGTAATAAACCCGATGCTTTTGCTTCTAAAATACTTATTTCTCCAATACCTTTTTCTGTCATGCCAATATTAACATTCCAATTAAGAGAAATATCTTTTATAATTGGTTGATTATTAAAATTAATTAACAAAATATCTTCTTGTTCATCATAGTCAATTTGCATTGTTTGGTTGCTCCATTGCTTGCCAATTTATCATTACAGTTTTTACAATGATGGATTGTTTTATTATAACTGCTGTACAGATAAGATTGTCATTACGTTCATTAAAATTCTTATAAATTCAAGCATGTTCGTTATTTTTATGTCTTAATTCTCCAGTTATATTACGTTTTTCCATACGTCCAAGAGCATGGTTATGTTAAATGTACATTTTTTTGAAAGCGTTTACTCCAATAAGGCATATTATTTAAGTTTTGTAATTTTATTATAGATTAAATAACAAAAGTAGGCTGGGTCAAGCGAGGCGTTAAGTCAGCAAATGGTCAATTGGATAATTATGAAAATACTGGGTTTCCTTTTGTCAATCCAGCCTATGTTCTGTTTTCAAAAGGATTAATAAATTCTATATCAATACCTTGAATATCCTTAATATTTCGTGTAACCAATATAAAATCATAAGTTTTTGTAGTTGCGGCTAATAACCCGTCGATTACTGGTAATGGACGTATAGAATTCATATAACCCCATGTTTCAGCGATACGCTCATCTATAGGGATTATACGTTCTTGAAAGTTAATTTGTAAATTTTCTAACCAACGTTCGAGTTGATATGCAGATTGTTTATCTCTTCTTCGTATATTTTCGATACCACGTCTTATTTCACCTATAACTAGTACACTGGTAAATAATTGAGATTGTTCAGTCTTATCAAACCATTTTTTTACATTTAAATCACAACGCTTACTTTTGCGTAATTCTGAAAGAATATTAGTATCTAGTAAATATTTCAACATCTCTTCCATTATCTTGTTTTCTTTGAAAATCCTTATCTTCACCCACATAAGGCATATCTAATAATGCTGTTTTAAAATTAGTATTGATTGGTTGTTCTTCAAAGATTGTTACCAGTATTTTTTGAGGTGAAGTTATCTTAACTGTTTCAGGTAAGGTTATTTTTCCATCTGGATTTAAAATGGCTTCAATTGTTTGTAACATATTAGATTTCTCTGTTAAATTAAAGATACATGAAAAAAGGGGAAACATTATCCCCTTAAAATTTAAGTAGCATACGCACCGATGGAAGGTATTGGAAAATGGTGGGCAACGGAAAGATGTTGCACAACCTACCCGGCTGCTCATTCCAAAACTCACCTTACATCTTCTCAACCAAAACCGCACATTTCTTATAATCAGTCTCTTTAGAAATAGGGCAAGTTGCATCCAAAGTTAAGTCAGCAAATGGTTAATTGGATAATTATGGAAATGCTGGGTTTACTTTCGTCAATCCGGTCTACGAGCTATACATACTCTACCCGGCTATTAATCGCTTAAATTCCAAATAATTGGGTGAGTTAATTTTTAGCATATATTCAGGTCTATTATGTACACCATCAGGATTTGGCTTAATTGTAGTTTTTTTATTGACACTAATATTACGAATACTAACAAAGCGAGATTCATATTCATCTGGATTTAAAAAATTTTGTTGTTGCCAGAATTCTTGTCCTATTGAACGACAGTAAGCAATAACACATTGTGCTCCTTTTAATTGTTGAATAATGCTTGCTTCCAAATCAGTTTTACCCCTTTTTAGTTCAATAAAAATGATTAAATTTTTAGGTTTCTGTTTAATAGTTGTATGTGTGATAATAACAAAATCAGCACGTTTACAAACTCCTTTAATATCATTAAAAATTTCTCGTGGGGGAGGAAATTTATCTGTTTTAATTACAACACTATCCGGTGGTATTTGTTGAATTTCAACAGTATAACTATCATTATCGGCACGTTCCCGTTCATGAAGTTTTACCTTTTTTCTCCCATAATAACCTTCCTCAATTTCAACCAAAGCTTCTTTTCTTATCAATTCACGCAATATATTCAGGTCAGACATTAATCTCCACCCCATACAACAGCTTCCTGAATACGATTCATGGTATTGATCGTTGTATCAAAACTACGTGCCTCAATACCTAATTCAGGATCAATACGAGCAGATGTTAAGGTTTGACATTTACTTTTTCTAGTTTTTCCATCCAATTTAATTGATTTCTTCTCAGCTATATAAACTTTGATCTGGTTAGCTGAAATTAATTCATATTCATGGTAACCTTCTTCTTCAGCGATTATTTTTAAATAAGGCTGATCGTGATTTAACATAATTAGGGTATTTAACTCTTTGACAATATAATCACTGTGTGTCGTTATAAATACTTTAATTCCTATTTTGATTAAGCGAGCAAACAAACGTGCAATGCGGCGTTGATTTTCAGGGTGTAAATTTAATTCTGGTTCGTCAACCATTAATAAATCCCCCTCTTTAGCAATGTGGCGAAGATAAAAACCAATATCCAACAATGAACGTACCGCACTGGAGCTTTCATCCATCGTTAATTTAATCTTACTCCCTTTGGGTTTAAAATGTAGTTCATCATTATTGGTAATACTATAATTTCCACCAATAATATCTGCAAAATCATCTAAAATTTCTGGATGTTTTTCAATAATAAAGCTAGTTTTTTTTGTTATTTTATTAAGATTACGTATAAAATCAACATTTTGTTCAACAGGTAAGGCATAATTCTGATAGCTTTTAAACAATAATTCTCTTGGATCAGCATTTTTATCTAAATTGTGCATTTCCTTTAGCAAATTATTGCGAGAGAAATTCAGTTCATTACTAAAAATTGCTGCTCCAGTACGTTCTGTACTAGAAATAAAAGGATTATAAAATAGCTTAGAAAATATGATTTCAATGATAGCATCTGAGATAATTGTTTTAATAACATGAGATGGAAATACATTTTTCTCTATTCCTGTTAATAAAGAAACAGCTAATTTCATACTATCCTCAGACTTAGATAGAGAAAAAATTTCTGCATTTTCAGTCCGAATTCCACCTTTAAATTCATGCTTTAACGAAGGTTTTTTATCTAATATTATTTGAAACTCAGTTGTTTTAAAATGTTCTTTTGGTGCAGAAAGGATATTTGGTAGTAACTGAGTATATTTTTCACAACCTTGTTGTAATATAAGCTCATATTTATCTAAATAATCTTCTAAACTAACTTCAACAACACCATTATTTAACAAAGTTTCAACTATAGCATCTTCAATTGAAACAGTCAGTAGCTTTCGTAATTCATACAAAAAACCAAATAAAGCATGAGTTGTATAAGTTTTACCCGTATTATTCTCACCACAAATAATAGTTAAGCTTTCCCCTAGTTCAAATTCTGCTTGTTTGATGGGACCAAGATTTTTTAATCTAATTTTTATCATCTTAATATATTTTATATTATTACAAACAATAGTTCGGACAGTTTTTGAAAACCGAACTTAGTTAAAACTATAACTTATTGAAATTTAAATGTTTTATTATTTTTCTTTGAAATAAAAAAATTACTTTAATAACAATATGTTATAAAAACTGTCCGAAGTATTGACAAAAAATATGGCGGACAATATTCTCATTACCCACCCCAAAACTACTTAAACCTTCTCAACCAAAACCGCACATTTCTTATAATCAGTCTCTTTAGAAATAGGGCAAGTTGCATCCAAAGCTAAGTCAGCAAATGGTTAATTGGATAATTATGAAATACTGGGTTTCCTTTCATCAACTCAGATTACATGCTATAAAATACTTTTAACTTTACTTGCATTATGATGACAAGAATTGGCACAAGGTTTATTGCCATCTTTTTAGTGAACTATTTATAAAAATTAGAATCCCAAGAAACAATAATTTTAAATTCTTTACAAGTTTTCTTGATAATTCCAACACGTTCTCTATTTTTTTATCAAAAAGGTGGATACGTTTTTTCCTGTCTGGAAAAGATAGCCCATAAATTAAAATTTGTCCAACTGCTGCTTTCCAATCTTTAGAATTTTTAACTTCAATAAGTTCCTTAGGAGTAAGAATATCTAAAAAACCAGTTTCAATAGCAATCTCAGTTTTAACCTCTGTACCATAAATTTTTTGCAACTTCTTAATTAAGGCATTCTTTACATCTTTTTCTATTTGATATTTTGGACTAACTTTTTTACCAAGGTATAATTGATATGCTTCAGCAATTTCACTATGAGCATAAGTTGCTCCAGTACATCCACGAGTAGTTTTATAAACATTTGCTATTGATACATTTAAATTTTTAGCAACTGCATCAATAAAATCTTGACCAGCTTCTTTTTTCCAACGTCGTGGATCACACTTTCCTTTTGGTTTTTCAGATGCAATCCATAAATCAGTCAAACAAATAAAATCTCCATCTTGACGAATGGATTTTTCTTTATAAACAAGTTCAAACTTAGTTGATTTTTTCATATTAAAATAACTCCTTAATTAAAATTTATGCAAGCTAAAATAAGTATTGTAGATAAGTAATAAAAGTTAGCTTGGTTAAATGAAGCGTTAAGTCAGCAAATGGTTAATTGGATAATTATGAAATGAATGCTGGGTTTTCTTTCGTCAATCCAGCCTATGTAATCAACCAAAACAACACATTTTTATTAATCAGTTTCCTTAAGAAATAGGGCAACTTATTTACCAATATCCATAAATATTTTGTATCCAGCCTGCTCAAAATGATGATCAAAAGTTAAAACATTTGTTAACTTGTATTCTTCCATAACAACGAATGAAATACAATCAGTTAATCCCCATTCTTTATCCAATCGCTTTCCGTAAAGATTAATAGATTTATTGAGAAGTTCTGTAGTTGTTGGCACTACTTTAAATATAGTTTTGCTCTCTTGTATACTTATTATCCATTTATTAGCAACCTGTCTCCATTTCAATTTAGATAAACCATTACCTATTTCTATCAAAACAGCTTCCGTAGTAATAACAGACCATTTTTGTTTAATCAACTTTTTGTAACATGTTATGGCTAAATCATGATAATTATCAGAAGTATCAATAACAGCGATAAGAAAAGCTGTATCCATAAAAACTTTCATTATTTTGGTTTTCCATATAAATAATGATCATGTTTTTCAGCAAAGTCTTCTCTACCACTATCTATTGTATAGTCCAATAATTTCAATAACTCTTGTTGTTCTTCATCCAATTTGGGTTCTTTTTGCAAAAATATTTGTTTTATATAATCAGATACTTTTATCAATTGAGTGTCAGATAATTGATTTACTAAACCAATAACTTCTTGTTTTGACATTTTGTCACCTCTTGTTTAAAGGTGAACAAAAACTGCCCACCCGAAAATTAAACCCTTAAACCTTCTCAACCAAAACTGCACATATTCTTAATAATTCAGTTTCCTTAAAGAAATAGGGCAAGTTACATTCAGAGCTTAAGCCAGCAAATGGTTAATTAGATAATTATGAAAATGCTGGGTTTCTTTTCATCAACTCGGACTATGTGCTTAATGGCATTGGATCAGGTTACCTTTCCATATCATCCATAGTATCTGGATTTGGGAGAAGAGATATAAAACGTGCTAAACTAAGTAAAGTCATAAATAAACCTATCATAGCTTGTCCTATAACTATGCTATATCCTACGATTGATAAAGGAATAATATTATTAAATCCAAAAGTTGTCATTATTACAAAACTAGTGTATATAGCTCCAAAGAAACTAATGCTAGAATCAGATACATTAAAATCAAATAAATAACCAAAAATTATATACTGTGTAGCAAACCAAAATATAATTTCAAAATAATTATGTAATAATAAAATAACTATTCTACGATAACCATGTAAAACATATTTTTTACCATTTTTGTTCGCTCTGTATTCATCAAAAAGTAAAACATTTATTTGATAGATAACAATTTCAAAAACTCTTGATAAAGCAAATATAGAAATGAAAATATATACTAACTTAGAATCAACTATTAAAATCAGTGGAATAGATACAATTGATAATATTAAATGGCCTAGAACCCATATATCAACAAACTTTCCATTAATTAGTTTTGGAAAAAGTAACCTAAATAAATTGAACAATGAAAAGTAACTTAAATATCTAAATATAATTTCCCAAAAATTAACTATAAAACCATTTTCTTTTGACATTATTGATTAATCTATTATTTAACTTAATTATTTTTTGTTTTATCAAATTTATAATTCAAGGTGGGCAATTTACCCACCCCAAAACTACCTAAACCTTCTCAACCTTAACCGCACATTTCTTATAATCAGTCTCTTTAGAAATAGGGCAAGTTGCATCCAGAGTTAGCTTATTAACCAAACGACTAGCATCAAACCAAGGGATAAACACCACACCTTCAGGAGGCTTATTCCGACCCTTAGTCTCAACCTGAGCCGTTATCTCACCACGCCGAGTCTGAATCTTAACCGTCATTCCACGCCGTAACTTACGAGCCTTAGCATCATTCTTATTCATATACAACACTGCATCAGGGAAAGCCCGATACAACTCAGGGACTCGCCGCGTCATCGTGCCAGAATGCCAATGCTCCAACACCCGACCAGTGACTAACCACAAATTATACTCATCATCTGGCTCTTCCGCAGCTGGCTCATATGGATAAGCAAAAATCTTCGCCTTACCATTCGCATTACCATAAAAACGCACACCTTCACCTTTAGGCACATTTGGATCATAACCTTCCCGATACCGCCACAAAGTCTCCTTACCATCAACCACCGGCCAACGCAAACCACGTGACTGATGATACTGATCAAAAGTAGCCAACTCATGGCCTTTCTTCGGTCCTTCCAAACCAAAGCGGCGATATTCCTCATACAAACCTTTTTGCAGATAAAAACCAAAGGCTTCCATTTCAGAATTGTTATAGACATTACCAGCCGCATCCTTAACTTCCTGCTTCGGATACTGGTCAACCTGACCGTTAGCAAATAAAATATCATACAAAGTTTTACCTTTATATTCAGGCATCTTAGCTATTAAATCTTCTGGCCAAACTTCCTCAACTTTAAAATGCTTAGAAAATTCAACAACCTGCCAAACATCAGACTTAGATTCACCCGGAGCGTCCACCTGTTGCCGCCAGAACTGAGTCCGCCGTTCTGCATTACCATACGCACCTTCCTTCTCAGTCCACATAGCAGTTGGCAAAATCAAATCCGCTGCCATTGCTGTGATAGTTGGATAAGGGTCAGAAACGATAATGAAATTTTCTGGATTACGATAGCCCGGATAGGTTTCTTCGTTCAGATTAGCAGCTGCCTGCATATTGTTATTACACTGCACCCAATACACATTCAAATCACCATCTTTCAGCTTTCGATTTTGCAATACAGCATGATAGCCGGGTTTACCAACAATAGTTCCCTTTGGCAATTTCCAAACTTTTTCGGTAAAATCTCGATGCCCTTCTTTCTTCACAACCAAATCGGCTGGTAAACGATGAGCAAAAGTTCCTACTTCACGAGCTGTTCCACAAGCAGATGGCTGTCCAGTTAAGGAAAATGGTCCATTACCCGGTTCAGAAATCTTACCAGTCAACAGATGGATGTTATAACACAACTGATTCACCCAAGTACCGCGAGTATGTTGGTTGAATCCCATAGTCCAATAGGAAACGACTTTTACCTTAGGATCAGCATATAATTCAGCTAGTGCTTTTAATTTATCTTTTGGCACACCAGAGATTTCATGAGCTTTATCCAAAGTATATTCAGCCACAAAAGCCTTATATTCTTCAAAAGTAGCCTCTTTGGAACCACCTGCTTTACCAGCATTTTTAGCAGCTTTTTGTTTAGGATGGTTGGAACGTAAACCATAACCAATGTCAGTATTTCCAATCCTGAACTCAGTATGTTTACTGACAAATTCCTCGTTGACATTACCACTTTCGATGATGTGATTAGCAATATAATTCAAAATAGCCAAATCAGTCTGTGGCTTAAATACCATCGGAATATCAGCCAAATCAAAGTTACGATTTTCAAAGGTAGATAAAACAGCAACTTTAACATCCTTTCCAGTCAAACGGCGGTCAGTTAAACGAGACCATAAGATTGGGTGCATTTCAGCCATATTAGCACCCCAGAGTACAAACGCATCCGCATGTTCCAAATCGTCATAACAACCCATTGGCTCATCAGCACCAAAAGTACGAATAAAAGCTGCTACTGCCGAAGCCATACAATGCCGAGCATTTGGATCAATGTTATTAGTCCGAAAGCCAGCCTTCATCAATTTAACAGCAGCATAACCTTCCCACACTGTCCACTGCCCAGAACCAAACATGCCAACACTGGTTGGGCCTTTCTTTTTAAGAGCTTCCTTGAACTTCTCAGCCATGATAGTGAAAGCATCTTCCCAAGAAACCTCGGTAAATTCACCCTTTTTATCATATTCACCATCAGTCATCCGCAACATAGGGCTGGTCAAACGGTCTTTTCCGTACATTATTTTGGACAAGAAGTAACCTTTAACACAGTTCAAGCCCTTATTAACAGGAGCTTCTGGATCACCTTGTGTTGCCACAACTTTGCCATCTTGAGTTCCAACCAACACACTACAGCCAGTTCCACAAAAACGACATACTGCTTTGTCCCAACGGACTTTATCTTCAGCAGCATTTGCCATTGAAATAAGACTTTCTGGCAACATAATGTTAGCGGCTGTAGCAGTTGCTACGGCAGCATTTGCTTTAACAAAATCCCGTCTAGTTAATTTCATACTGGAATTTCCTCATCTAAATTTTCGTTTTCATTACCATATTGGTAAGTTATTACGGCAGACGATACACCTTCGCAATTATTAATTTCAATTACGGTATCTGCCATCGTTTTATCGTTATCACATTCGAGTGTGATCACTAAACGACCATCTTCAGCAACGGCATGGATTTCCAAGCCTGATATTTCTGTAAGTTGCTGTTTAACAATATTAATTTTGTCAGGATTAGCAGTTACTAACACGCCTGATATATTCATAGTTTAATTCTTAATTCTTAATTCTTAATTCTTAATGAAAGTCAAAACTATAAGTGACTTAAAGCATTTAATTAAGTTTTAATTAAGCATTAAGAATTCATAATTAAGAATTGCTTTAAAAAGTATTATCCACCAACGGTTTAGCATCAACTTGTGGAACATGACATTGAGTACAGAAATACCGTTTAGAGGAAACAGTTGGTACTGCATCATCTGTTAGGTGCTTTTGACTTACTTTAGTGGCTTCTTTCTCCACATAATTTTCCCAACTATGACAGCTAAGACATTTGTTATTCTTCAGATTGATTTTGTAACCTTCAGTTTTATGAGGAACAACGGGAGGCTGTTGAGTATAGGCTCGTTTGATTGGATCACTTTCTGGCATCAATTTTTTCATGACCGGTTCAGTGGAAGAGGAATCAATCGAACTAGCACCACGCAAGGATTGCACATCATCCGCCACAGTTATCTGCGGAATAG
>JAUCGL010000113.1 GCA_030378105.1 Candidatus Halobeggiatoa sp. HSG11
ACAACTGATTTGGCTAATTATAATGGTAATTATACTTATGGTTTGGGACCCAAAGGTAAATTTCGTAAAAAAACTACTGTAGTGGGAAAGTTTCTACCTAATAATTTTGGTTTATATGACATGCATTGGGTGTATATGCTGCCGGCTTGTCTTTTGAAAGTGATGATATATCAATCCATTCCAACCATTCAGAAATTCAACTGGATGAAAAATTATGTGATGAAAAACTAGAATGTGATAATAACTGTTACGATTGTTGTAACTGTATTATGTTGTTGCAATCTTATTTTGATAATCATTTCAACTTACAATCCTTAAATAATTTCCCTTTTCAAACTTCTTTAAACAACCTACCAGATTTTCTCTATAAACCTCCCTGTAGTTTCCAAAGCTAATTGCTGCCTGATTTTTATCTGAATCATATTAATAGAATTATTTCAGTTTAATACACGATATTTTTAATTCATAAACTGAGTCCAAGATTTATCTTGTGATTTATCAAACTAAAGTTTGAACTCCTGAATTAATCAAATACTCTGTATCCTGAAAATCCTATAATTTTGTTAATTCTGCTTCTGACAAATTAATCTATAAATAATTTAAATCCTGTTGGAAATGTCCGATTACACTTTGCTAATCAGACCTACATTTAATTCAGAATTAACATAGGTTTATATAATGAAAAATACAATTATTTGGTTTTTACTAACTGCTGTTATTAGTTTTGCCATTTATGCAGCTTATCAAACCCATAATATGAAAACCAGTGGACAGATGACACAGACAATGCAACGACATATGCAGCCTGCTGTCACACCTAAACCAGTTGAACGCTCATTTGATATGGCTCAAATTGCTTATGGCAAGAAAGCTTATCAAGAATATTGTGCTAAATGTCATGGATTAAATGGCGAAGGTGCTGTTAATTGGCGACAACAAAGACCAGATGGCAAATATCCAGCTCCACCTTTAAATGGAACTGGTCATGCTTGGCATCATCCACTTCCAATGTTACAAAATGTTATTAAAAACAGTCGCCAAGGTAGCGAAATGCCAGCTTGGAAAGATACTTTAAACGATGCTGAAATTGATGCCATTATTGCTTGGTTTCAATCGCAATGGCCGGATGAAGTTTATATGGCTTGGGATAAGATGAAGAAAAAAGCACATTAATATTTTTCTTAATTTAATCATAGCCTTAATGTAAACAATCATACTTATTGACTAATACCTTCGCCAATTTGATATTTGTTTCGGGAATGGAGCAAAGTGGATTTCCCGAAACTCTCAACTTAACTTGGGTTTCGGGAAAATCGTACCTCATTCCTGAAACAACAATTTTGGTATTGGCGAAGGTATTGTTGACAGGAGGTGAATTAATCCTAATTTAAATGTCGTTTATTTGGATTGTATATCCTATATTTTTATTTTCAGAATCAGAATTAACAGAGTGTTTTTTAGGTTTATTTGTTTTTATTCTGGAAATTCTTAAATTCCGTTAATTCTGATTCAGACATATTTTTTAATTTTAAAACAAGGTAATTATAATGAAATCTTATACTTTAATAGCAATTTTCACTTTAAGTTCTCCTTTGGTATTGGCTGAAACCGGTCATGAAGAACATACCATGCCTGAAACTTCGCCGCCTGTAGAAGCAGCAGCTAAAACGGAAAAACCTCTCACGCAAATGGATGTCATGCAAGCCATGATGAAAACTATGCAAGAGATGTCTGCCAAAATGTCTGCAATTGAGGGCAAGATGGAAGGTAAACATGATATGGCTGCTGATCCTGCACAGAAGCAAAAGCAAAAGATGCACAAGCATAAAATGCAGATGAAGAAACATATGGAGAAGGCTACGCAAGCCAAAGAACCATCTGAACGCAAACAGCATATGAAGAAACATATGCAGAAAATGCAAGAGATGATGGCTGATATGAAAACGGCCAAAATGGATAAATCCTACTCTGAAAATGAGAAGAAGGATGGTGGCATGATGATGATGAAAAAGATGAAGCAGAAAATGAAGGATAAGATGAAGGGTAAACATCACAAAGAAGTTGACCAACGTCTTGATAACATTGAAGCTTTGTTAGATCAACTGTTACAACATCAAGCTGCTGGCATGAAGTAATGATTATCTGAATTAGAATTTGCAGAATTGAAATTTTTTCAGGATAAAATCTTTAAAAATAATATTCTGTTAATTCTATTATTCTGGAAATTCTGATTCAGACAACTTAAAAATAATGAATATTAACTTCAAAAAAATACTTATTCCAATTTATCTGATATTGTTAAGTTATAATGTGTTAGCGGAAATACCCGGCGTTATTCCAGTTGATAATAAACTTTATGCTGAAGAATGTGGTTCTTGTCATTTTGCTTATCAGCCGGGTTTAATGCCAGCTCGTTCTTGGCAAAAGATAATGAAAACTCTTGATGATCATTTTGGTGAAAATGCTGAATTGGAAACTGAGGAACAGCAGGTGTTAATGGATTATTTAATTTATAATTCTGCTGAATCTTCCATATATAGGCATTCTGTCAATATAGAACGTTCTACAGCTTGGAATCAAACTCCACTGCGTATTGCTAATATTTCTTATATACGATTTCAACATGATGATTTTATGGAAGATATGTTAAAATATAATCCTCAAATAAAATCCCGTAGTTATTGTAATGATTGTCATACTAAAGCTAAAGATGGTATTTATGCTGATGGTATTGATATTCCCGGTTATGGAAAATGGGATATGCATGGTTGTATGTAGTTTAAAAGTTTGTTGTCCTAACTCGTAAGGTGTATAAGTGAAAAGTCATACACCAAATCTGTCTATGTGGTGCATGACACTATCGTTTATGCACCCTACGAGCTTATCGAAACAATAGATTTTATTTTCCATGCACAAGGTTAAAACCTTCGCCTTTCAGGCGAACAGATTTATCTCCAATGCTTTACAATAAGGCATGGAATATCGTTACGGAAGTTTTGTAGGGTCGGTGGAGCAAAGCGTAACCGACCATTATGATATAAGAAATACATAAATTATTAATTAGATTTATATTTGGTCGGTTTCATTTCATTACACCGAACCTACCCGGCTCCATTAATAATTTTTTATTCACTAATTTACAATTATACAGTTCTAACTAAAACATCGGAATCCATTGGAGTATAATTTACTCTTATAAATCAAGGAGCATCTTATGAAAATATTTTTTGTTTTCTGTTTCATTTTCTCTGTCAGTAATTTTGTAAATGCTGGTTTTTGGGATGAAGTTTCAGAAAAAGCAAGTACACTTAAAGAAAAAGCTGTTGAAAAAACATCTAAAGTTATTGAAAACACTACTAATCTAGCCAATGATACTAAAACTCTTGTTGGTAACAAGCTGGAAAAGCTAAAAAAATCAAAGCGTCCAGAGATACTTTGTAAGGAAGCAAGTTTCTACAAAGAACTTGTTGATAGTATGGACTATCGTGGTGCTTTGCTAGAAATCCATAAATGTATTGCTCTATACGATGAGCCTGCTACAAAAGATATTGATTCTTTTAATGCTATATTAACCAAAATATTGGAGCAGAAAACGGTATCAGAAACTGAATTATATAAAAACTTCGTTGCCATTCTTTCTCTACCCTATTTTAGCAATTTGAATTTTAGGTTTTCAAATTATTTTGAAACTCAACCAACAAAGCAAGCATCATTATTTCCAGATGTTCACTTAACATCTACTAATAAATATCATTTTTATTTTGACACAGGGCGAGTTATGTCAGATGGAAGAGGACTAGCTTTAACAAAAAATAGTATTTTATGGAAGAATCTTTTGGGTACTCAGGAGTCTATGAGTTTTTCAAACTTAAAGAATTTTACTCTTATATTTGAGAGAGGTGTATCACTTTCTGGTTGGAAATTAAGAATTAACGTTTCAGAAAAGAATGACATTCGTCTATCACGATTACCAAAAGAAGGAGTTGTGCCTTTTATTTCAGCATTATTATATTTTGTGAACTCACATAAACTTGAAAATCAAGAAAAAGTTAGTTTAAATTTATCGAAGGATGCCATTTTAATGCTAACAACTACTTTCTATCAACGTCATGAAGGACTGATTGGCAAAATAGTTTTAAAAGGTGGTTGTCTTGCACTCGAAAAAATTGTAAGTGCAGCAACAGGAATGAGGTTATCAGGAAGTTGCGTGGGCATTTAAACTCGTAAACCGTATAAAATAATTGGCTCAGAGTAAAATAGATTCTAACTTTATCTTGGAGGCTGACTTTCAGCCGCTCCAATTACTAACTGATTCCGTCATATAATCAAAAAGCCCCTTGTCATGGACTTGGGGCTTTTCAATGCCGAGTTTTATAGGGGCGGTGGAGCAAAGCGGTAAGTGACCATTATGATATAAAAAATACATAAATTATTAATTACATTTATATTTGGTCGGTTTCATTTCATTGCAGTGACCCTTAAAATTTGCCTAATAGCAGTGCCACACATAGGAAATATAATATGTCAGAAAAAAGCTTAAAAAATGTTGTTAATTCAGGTACAGTGACAAAAAACGCTGAAAATATGCAATTAACAATTCCAGAAGAAAATTTTGCTCAAATTCTTTTGGGATTCTTGGGTAAAAAGCAAACCCTTTCTTATCAAGTTGATACAGCTTTTTTATTACGTTTAGAAGATATTGCTCAATTTCATTATCTTTTAACTCAAAAAATAGAGAAAGAACAACATACTTTCCTTAGTGTTTTTAATATTACTATCCAATATAATGATAATACTAAAAGACAGCTAACTGATATTAAAAATCTTGAAAGCTTCTTTGAAGTCAGGGATGTAGTTGCAACTGATGTTACTTTGCAATGGGAAATGATGCTAGAATTTCCAGAAAAAAAGATAGAAAATCAAACTATTGAGATTTCTTTTTCTATTAAAGATAAAGCACCTTATGGTAATATCAATTTGAATATTGAACATACTAATCAAGCTTGGGGGGATTGAAGTTTTAAATCTTTTTAAATCACATCTAAAGAAAGTTGAAATTCTCCAACATAAAATCACTGATTATGCAAATAAAACTATAGATATTTTACAAAATAGAATATCAATACTATTTTATATTTTAATTTATTTTTTATTATTTGCTATTACTGCAGATATTTTAGAAATACCCCAATCAAGAAAACACCAAAGTTCTTCCAATTCTACAATTATTAGTACTAATAAACAAGAAACAATATTAGAAATATACTCCTTGAATAAACAAAATCTAAGTTATTCAGAAAGCCGCCAGCTTGCTATATTTGTTCTTGACAAGTTTAGTAATGAAAACATTCAATTTATTTCTAATAATTTTATTGCAGATGAAAGAATAAAATTAATCTTAAATGATTTTATAAAAAAACAAGTTAATAAAGAAAATTTATTTTGGTCCATATTTATATCAATTCCTATTATATTGATTATTGCTTTATTTTATCTTAAAAAATTAGTTAGATTTTATGAAAATACAAGTTTTATAATTTTGTCTTCAAAATCAGAGCGTGTTTATAATGAAGGCAGTGGGCTCGAACTGTTAGTCCCAAGATAAAAGGCCGGAGCTATCCAAAGTTATTTGGATAAATTTTTATGCGAAACGTTGGGTTAAAATATCTTCCAAACCCAATGCTCCTGTGATAATGCCCATAGCAACTGCCGGAACTATACAGGTTGTCCAGTGACAGCGGACAAAATTGTGAATGATTTGATGAACATCCAAGGTACGTTGGAGTCCTTCTGTGGATTTGGCATAGGTATTTGTTCGTCGTCGAAAGGTACTATTTGTAACGTCGCAAAGTTGCATTATATGCTTCAACATGATTAGCATGAATAGCTTGTTCATCAAGTGTTTGGTCAGTATCAGGATGCTCTCTATGGGGAGCTTCATATTTTGGGCGTTTACGTCCGGGTTTTGAATTTTGTGAACCTTTGTTCTTAAGCCGTACTGTAAACACCAAGTGGAAGTGTCTTCGGCGGACGACCGCGTGAACCAGTTCGCAATACTTCAGCACATATATCAAACAGGGTATTTCCATAGCGTCGTTCCCCGTCAGATAGAAAGGTTAGTTCTCCACTCTGTTTTATATAAGCAGCAACTTTTTCCATAGCATTTTCAAACATTTGTTCATTTGCCACAACGTTGTTCAATTATGAATCGACTTGCTCGTTCCATAATAATTGCTGTCCATCCTTCAGAATCTGATGGCTCACATCGTTTTCCAACTACTGTATATAGTTCGTCACCTTCAAATTTTAAATTGATGAACTCATGACATATTGCATACAGCATAAGAGGTTCCTTTTGCTCGGCAAATTTGTTTTCCCATTCAGAAACTGTGTTTTTGTGCATTCCAAAAATTCTTGCTGTTGCTCTCAAACCCATACCTTCACTGCGTACACGAAATACACTTGCTACCGTAGCTTAATGGAGTCTTAACATGTGCCATAGGTGTTCCCTGTGTTTCTGAAAAACTATGCTTACAATTTTGGCATTGATACATTCGTCTGCTGCCATTGTGTACTGTTTCATAGTGGCTTATTATCTTTATTTCTGAACTTCTACAACAGGGACAGTTTTCTGATTGATTAAGTTTTTCCATTATGCTATTTTAAACTATTAATTTATATTTTACTAGTATTAATTTTACTTGAAGCCCAGTATCCAAAATGGCGACCAAACTCCAATTACTTCAAAACCCGATACTGTTCCCGATTTTACAGTGGTGGTAGGGCGTTAATATATTCCACCAATTTTATTGGTGGCTATTCACATTCAACCCTTTCAGGGTTTGAACAACCCAAACCGGGTTAAACTTGAATAGCCATAAAACCTATGGTATTTTAAAAATCAAAAAATGGGAAATTTTAAGGCAGAATAAAAGCTGTTTTTCGACAGGCTGGTGCAATCCATAACAAAATGACCAGTTCTGATTTAATGTTATGTTATAATATAAAGAGAATACATCATTAAATCAAGAATAAATATATAGTTTTACCTACAAAAATAGTACATTTCCATAGGTGTTAGAAATTGCTTTGATAAATTTTGAAATCCTAATAATTTAATTAAAAAAGGTTTATAATTTTGAAAGACGAATTCCCTCGTATTAAACGTCTTCCTCCTTATGTTTTTAATATTGTCAATGAATTAAAAATGCAAGCTCGAATAAGGGGAGAAGATGTGATTGATTTTGGGATGGGTAATCCAGATCAACCTCCTCCCAAACCAATTATTGATAAACTAGTTGAAGCTGCTCAACGCAAAGATACACACCGTTACTCAGCCTCCAAAGGAATTCCACGTTTACGGCGTGCCATGACCAATTGGTATGAGAAACGTTATAATGTATCTTTAAATCCTGAAATGGAAGCTATTGTTACCATTGGTTCCAAAGAAGGTTTAGCTCATTTGGCTTTAGCAATAGTTGGTACTGGAGACACAATTTTAGTTCCGAATCCAGCTTATCCAATTCATCCTTATGGTTTTGTTATTGCTGGAGCTGATATTCATCATGTACCATTGATTCCGGGAGTAGATTTTTTTGCCGAACTAGTTAAATCAATAACTAATTCTTGGCCTCCTCCAAAAATTTTAGTATTGAATTTTCCCGGTAATCCAACTACTCAATGTGTTGAACTAGAATTTTTTGAGCAAATTGTTGAAATAGCTAAACAACATAAAATCTGGATCATACATGATTTAGCTTATGCAGATATTGTATTTGATGGCTATGTAGCCCCATCAATCTTGCAAGTTAAAGGAGCCAAAGATGTAGCGGTGGAATCTTTTTCTTTGTCAAAAAGCTATAACATGCCCGGTTGGCGATTAGGTTTTATGTGTGGAAACCCAACTTTGATTGGAGCTTTGACCAGAATTAAATCTTACCTTGATTACGGTACGTTTACACCAATTCAAGTGGCAAGTATTTATGCGTTGGAAGAATGTCAAGATTGTGTCATAGAAATCCGTGACATGTATATGCAACGTAGAGATGTATTATGTGATGGTTTAAATGCTATTGGCTGGAAAGTAGAAAAACCTAAAGCAACTATGTTTGTCTGGGCTAAAATTCCAGAACCATATAAAGATATGGGTTCATTAGAATTTTGCAAAAAATTATTAGCTAAAGCCAAAGTAGCAGTGTCGCCCGGAATAGGATTTGGCAGCTATGGTGACGATCATGTTCGATTTGCATTAATTGAAAATCCTCATCGTACCCGACAGGCATTAAGAGGTATCAGAGATATGTTTCGGGAAGATAAAGTTGGTAATTATGAGGCATCTGGTTCATGATATGTGTAATTGCTCACCTCTCCTTCCATTACTATTAATTTAAAGAAGAAGTGAGTAGTTACAATTATTTGGCATATAAAACTGCTGGGTCTTTCAATACTGGTTCCACGTCTACCCATTGTTCATCTTGTAACTGTTGAAAAAAACAATTATGGCGACCAGTATGACAAGCTACTCCTTTCTGTTCAACTTTCAACAAAATAACATCATTATCACAGTCAAGCCTTATATCTTTAACATGTTGAATTTGCCCAGATTCTTCTCCTTTAAGCCATAACTTACTTCTGGAACGAGACCAATAAACTGCCCGTTTTTTTTGCCTTGTTAATTGTAATGCTTCTCGATTCATCCAAGCCAGCATTAAAACTTTCCCAGTTTCAACATCTTGAGCGATAGCTGGAACTAAACCTTGTTCATTCCAAGCAATTTTATCTAACCAATCAGTCTGCATAATAATTGTTATTATATTATTGTTCACCTTAATATTTCCTGAAAAGGAGGTGAACAGAATTATCAAAATAAGGTTTAAGTTAAATTTTTTCCTTAAAATAAGGAAGGTAATGAGGAGAAATAGATGAGGTTAATATAGATTTTCAGATAAATATTTTGACCTAAAGACCCGACAGGTTTTGAAAACCTGTCGGGTATGAAGAACTTTTATTTTTCTAAAAAACTTATAGATGACCATTTAAAGAAAGACAAAAGTGAGCAATACCACCATCAAAATCTGACAGTTAAAAATTAAGTTATTTAAATTTCACATATCTAGACAATTTGATATTTTCAGATAATTTAAAGCTATCTATTGCCCCTAAATATTTAATAGGATTAATAGCAACTTTAGATTGACGAATTTCAAAATGGACGTGAGGACCAGTTGAACGCCCGGTTGAACCAACTAAAGCTATTTTTTGACCACGTTTAACTATATCACCAGCCTTAACTAGATTTTTGCTGTTATGACCATAACGAGTCGAATAAATATTACTATGCTTTATTTCTACTAAATTTCCATAACCTCGCACACGTTTAGCACGAACTACTACGCCATCTTCTACTGCAAAGATTGGAGTACCTCTTTTAGCAGCAATATCAATACCTCTATGCATACGCCGCCATCTCTTTCCATAACCTGATGAAACTCGACCTTGTTTTAAAGGCCAATTTTTTGGTAAACTCTTAGTACGAAAACGATACTTTTGTAAAAATTTCTTAGAAACCAGTTTAATTACACGCTTTGTTTTAGAAGGTGATGGTATACTTTTACCAGCAATTTTATCCCAAGATACACTAAAATCAGTATTATGTTGTTTATTGCTCGCTTTATTTTTTAAAGCATCAACACGCAAAGCTAAATTATTACTTGATTTAGTAACATGTTTACTTAATTGTAATGCCGAATAAGCACTAGCTACAGTTAACATGAGTACAAATGCAATAGCTATAATAATTGGATAAATCCAATAAAATCGGCTGTTAAAATCACTTCTGGTAAGAATAATGTTCATAATATTTTCCTTTTTTTTGAGTTAGGTGAAACATGAAATCTATGATACATATAATGGATAATCAATCAAGTTGGTTATACAACTTATCGCAACATTGTAAAATACTTAAGTTAATTAATAAAAGATTTAATAAAAGTTTACCGCCACCATTAAATCAACATTGTCATGTTGCAAACTGGCGTGAAAAAACTTTAATCGTACACACCGATTCTTCTTTATGGGCAACACGATTACGTTATATGACTCCTTTTCTCATTGCAAGGTGGCAAAAAGAATTACCCATATTTACTATTAATAAAATTATAGTTAAAGTACGTCCAACTTTGCTAGAAAACCAATAATTCCACGCTTAAGATACTGCTAGAGGTTGTGACAAACCTAATACAGGTACAGGCACTACCACATCATTATCTTCACAGCACACCATTTCCCAAGCAGTTTCATTTGCTAATAAAGTACGTAATAAAATATTATTGAGTTCATGCCCAGATTTATGACCACTAAAGGCACCTATTAAACCATGACCTAATAGGTATAAATCTCCAACTGCATCAAGCACTTTATGTTTAACAAATTCATCTTCATAACGTAAGCCATCTTCATTTAAAATACGGTAGTCATCAACTACGATGGCATTCTCAAGACTACCTCCTAAAGCTAACTGATTTTCGCGTAATAATTCTATATCTCGCATAAATCCGAAAGTACGAGCTCGACTAACTTCTTTCACAAAAGCTGTTTTAGAAAAGTCAATTTCAGTATAATTAGGATTTTGTCTAAATACTGGATGTTCAAAGTCTATTTTAAAACTTACTTTAAAACCGTCAAAAGGATCAAAACGAGCCCATTTATCACCTTGTTGTACCTTTATAGTCCGTTTAATACGAATATAACTTTTTGGTACATTTTGTTCTTCTATACCAGCCGATTGGATTAAAAAAACAAACGGTCCAGCACTACCATCCATTATAGGGACTTCTGGTGCACTAACATCTATGTAAGCATTATCTATGCCCAAACCTGCCAATGCTGATAATAAATGCTCAACCGTTGAAATTTTAATTCCATTTTTAACTAAAGTCGTTGATAATCTTGTATCTCCAACGTTTTCAGATCGAGCTTTAATTTCTACTGGTACATCCAAATCAACTCGCCTAAAAATAATCCCACTATTAGCCAATGCTGGCCGTAAAGTTATATATACTTTCTCACCAGTGTGTAGACCAACACCAGTGGCATTAATTACCTTTTTTAAGGTACGCTGCTTTATCATCTAAAGTGTATCCCCATTAAGGCAGTCATGTAATTGAAGGTCATTGATAAAACACCAAGTTTTAAGATGCTTGCTGACGTAAAAAGGATGGAACATCTAAGTAATCTAAAGATTGACTATCATTTTCATCAAGAGAGCTATCATTACCAGCTTGCAAACGTGCTACTGTAGGTTTATCAAACTCTTTATAATCGCTTATTTTACCAGCTTTATTAACATTGCCAGCAACTTGTTTGGAAACTTCCTTTAATTTAGGCTGTTCCGCTACTTGAGTGGCAGTTCCTACTCCGGTTGCAATCACTGTAACACGCAATTCATCATTCATTTCTGGATCAAGAGCAGTACCTACAACAACTGTGGCATTTTCTGAAGCAAATTCTTTAATGACTTCACCCATTTCTTCAAATTCACCAATACTCAAATCCATACCAGCAGTCATATTAACCAATATTCCTCTAGCACCTTTTAAGTCAACATCTGCTAATAAAGGACTAGAAATAGCTTCGGTTCCAGCTTTACGAGCTCTTCCTTCACCTTTAGCATAACCAGACCCCATCATAGCCAAGCCCATTTCCTGCATAACTGTTGTTACGTCAGCAAAATCAACGTTGATTAATCCCGGACGAGTTATTAGCTCAGAAATACCTTGTACAGCACTATACAAAACATCATTGGCTTTTTTAAAGGCATCTATCAAAGTAGCATCTTTACCTAATACATCACGCAGTTTTTCATTTGGAATAATAATTAAAGAATCAACATGTTGACTTAATTCCTGAATACCTTCTTCGGCTATCATAGCTCGTTTACGGCCTTCAAATGGAAATGGTCTAGTAACAACAGCAACTGTCAAGATGCCAATTTCTTTAGCAACTTGTGCTACAACCGGGGCTGCACCAGTACCAGTACCACCACCCATGCCAGCAGTGACAAATACCATATCAGTACCTTCAAGAACGGCCATAATACGTTCACGATCTTCCAATGCGGCTTGTTCACCAACTTCAGGATTGGCTCCGGCTCCCAGACCTTTGGTAACATCGGTACCAAGCTGTAAAATTGTCCGTGCTGACGAATTTTTCAGTGCCTGTGCATCAGTATTAGCACAAATAAATTCCACTCCTTCAATATTACCTTGGAGCATGTGTTCAACTGCATTACCACCGCCTCCTCCAACCCCAATTACCTTAATAACGGCATTTTGGCTATAAGTATCCATCAATTCAAACATTCAATTGATCTCCATAATAAATAAAAAACAATTATCAATCCTTAATTCTTAATTACTGATTCTTAATTAAAACACTCAGTAGTAAAATGCAACGCTTTATGAAAATAAAAAATTCCCATAATTAAGAATAAAATTTAGTCTGCATAATACTGTCCAACTATTTAATCAAACATTTGAAATTAACTATTAAGAATTAAAAATTTCCTTTAAACCACCTTGTCATACGACTTAACGCATTTTTAACATTACTACTTGGATTAGTGATTTCCGAACCTTGTTCACTTCCATGTTGATTGCTGAATAAAAGCAAACCTACTCCAGTAGCATAAATAGGGTCATTGATTATATCAATCAATCCAGCTACATGTTTTGGATATCCTATTCTAACTGGAGCATGAAATACACTTTCTGCTAATTCAACAACACCGTCCATCTTGGCACTACCGCCAACAAGTACAATTCCAGCAGCAATCAAATCTTCATAACCACTGCGACGCAAAACTGCCTGCACTAAGTTTAATAATTCTTCATAGCGAGGTTCTACAACATCAGCTAAAGTTTGGCGTGCTAATAGTCTGGGAGGACGAGCCCCAACACTAGGAACCTCTATCATTTCCTCAGAATTAGTTAGTTTAGCCAAAGCACAGGCATATTTTATTTTAATGTCTTCTGCATATTGAGTTGGTGTTCGCATAGCTACTGCAATATCATTGGTTACTTGATCGCCAGCTATGGGAATAACTGCTGTATGTCGAATTGAGCCTTCGGTAAATATCGCAATATCAGTTGTACCGCCACCAATATCTACCAAACAAACTCCTAAATCTTTTTCATCTTCAGTTAATACGGCGGCACTGGCTGCTAGTTGCTCCAAAATAATTTCATCAACAGCTAAATTACATTGCCCAATACATTTAACAATATTTTGGGCTGCACTCCCGGCTCCAGTAACCATATGTACTTTAGCTTCTAAACGTACTCCTGACATACCAATAGGTTCTCGAATTCCTTCTTGGTTATCAATAATAAATTCTTGTGGCAATATATGGATTATTCTTTGATCGGCAGGAATGGCAACAGCACGGGCAGCATCAATCACTCGTTCGATATCTTCTTGATTAACTTCTTTATCGCGAATTGCAACGATACCATGTGAATTCATACTTCTGATATGATTTCCGGCAATACCAGTATACACTGAATTAATATCACAACCTGACATCAATTCAGCTTCTTCTATAGCACGTTGAATTGAGTGAGTAGTTGAATCAATATTGACAACAACACCTTTTTTTAAGCCGCGTGATGGATGTTGTCCAATACCAATGATTTCTACTATTGAACTATCTTCATTAGAAAGTTCACCCACAACTGCTACTATCTTGGATGTACCTATATCAAGCCCAACAATTAAATTATTTTTTTCTTTGGGAAGTGGCATATTTTCCTCTGTCAATATATTGCAATACCATTATTGTAACGTAAGTCAATACGAGAATTGCTTCCCAATGATTTATATGGATATTTTTCAAAAAAACGTTTTAACCTATTTTTAATATCAGTATGTCCTAACCGCAGTTTCATTCCATTATCCAATAATATATACCAAGCTCTTAAAGTGTCGTAACCAAACTCTCGAATTTTTAATCCATTCAGCAATGGAATAAGTTCGATATAATAATGTATTGTTTGATTTAAATATTCATTTGATACCATAAATTCTGGTAAGTTTAAATTTTTTTGTTTATCTAACACAATATTCCCTTCAATATCAACAAATTTATTTTGCCATTTAGCTATTGGTCGATATTCTTGGACCTTAATAACAATAGTATCCGGCCATTGTTTCTGTACTTGTATGGTCTTTATCCAAGGCAAAGCTAATAAAGCTAAATGTAATTTAGATACATCTGTTCTTAATAAGCCACCAACAGTCTGTAGTGTAATAATATCTTGTAAAGTTGGCAAATCAGTATTAATAAATTGGCCTTGAATCCGTACAGCATTTACTGGCAAAGTATGAGGTTCATAAACTAACAGTAAGCAACCGGTTAGTAAACTTAACAATAGACCAATTAATATTATGTTTAAAATAAAATCTGACTGTTGAGCCATTATATCGTAAGAGACAAAATATTTAAAACTAATTCATCAAAATTAATTCCAGCTTGCTTGGCTGCCATAGGTACTAAACTATGATTGGTCATACCCGGAACAGTGTTTACTTCCAATAACCAAGGTTGTCCTGATTTATCACAAATAAAGTCTACTCGTCCCCAATTACTCGCTCCAGCAGCTAAAAAAGCTTTTAACATGATACCCTGTAATTTTTGTTCTTGTGCGGTTGGTAAACCGCAAGGGCATATATATTTAGTTTCGGTATCATCACTATATTTAGCTGTAAAATCATAAAAATCTCTTGGAGTCTCTAACCTTATCATAGGTAACACTTGATTATTTAAAATAGCGGCGGTGTATTCGAGACCACTTATATATGATTCTGCTAAAACTGGACAGTTAAATTTAGTTGCACCTACAACAGCAGCTTCTAACTCATTTAAATGATTCACTTTAGTCATACCAACACTTGAACCTTCCAAAATTGGTTTTATCATAAGCGGCAATCCCAATTGTTCAACAAGCTGAGAAAAATTGCTGTTAATATTGACAATATTTGAAGCTGGAGTAGGTAATCCTAATTCATGCCAAACTTGTTTAGTACGATATTTGTCTAATGCCAAAGCCGAACCTAATATTCCACTACCAGTATACGGTATTTCCATCAATTCTAACAGACCCTGTATACTTCCATCTTCACCACCTCGACCATGTAAAGCGATAAAAACTCGGTCAAATTTAGCTAAATCATTTATAAAATCATCTTTGGTATCAATACCTTCCGCATCAATATTTTGATTTAATAATGCTTGTAAAACTGCTTGTCCACTTAACAGGGAAATTTCTCGTTCGGCTGATTTGCCACCCATTAATACTGCTACTTTACCAAAGTTTGTTTGCATTTTTTAATTCTTCAAGTTTCGATGCCAATGATTTTAATTAAGATGTATAATATAATGTTCAATTAATAAATACTATAGGTAACTCCAAAAATGTGAATAAAGGGCTAAAGTTATGTATCTTTTAAAAACAATGAGTTAAAAAA
>JAUCGL010000114.1 GCA_030378105.1 Candidatus Halobeggiatoa sp. HSG11
TTTTAATTCGTAACATAACTATATATTTTTAACCATTGACTATCTGTTAAATTCGCATTTGACATTTGATTTTTCTCAGGAGACACAAGATATTCTTTATTTTACAACAAATGTCAACACAACCTAGTTTTCAAGCATTAAAATTAATTGAAAATTATAAATTTTCTTTCTATGATGCTTTAATAATTAATGCTGCATTAAATTCTAAATGCCATATTTTGTTATCTGAAGATATGCAACATGGTCAATTGATAGAAAATAATTTACAAATTGTAAATCCATTTTTTAACGTAATAGGATATATTTAAGGCTTTTCTATCTTTCCAACTGTCTGAATCAGAATTTTCAGAATTAATGAATTTTCAGAATTAAAAACCATAACGCAATGAAATTTATGCAGTTATTCTGGAAATTCTATAATTCCGTTAATTCTGATTCTGACAGTTAAAAATTTTAGTATAATAAACTGTTTATTATGCTAAAAATAAATTTCACAGAAATTTCATAACATTCACGAAACATCCACATTCCGTGAACTAATCAATTTTTCAGCGAAATAGCTATATGTTGCCCCGACACATAAAGAATATCCCAATATCAACTATATTGCTGGTTGATTATTCTTCTGCATCTCTTTAAGAGTTTCCACCTGTTGATAACAACCACGTTCTTCCATCCATTTTTGAACATTAGTTTCATCAGCAGGAATCTTATGTAAACTTACCTTATTGATAGCATTTCCAATACCAACCAAATACTCACCAGCATCTAATGACACTGAAGATGGCCAAGCCATTGTATATCTTTTGGTAGGCCAAGTTATAGAATATTCTTGATCAGAAATAATTTTAAGTATTTGTAGCTCTTCACCTTTTTTACCAACTTCAGGCCGCCATAAAACTATTTTCTTTGCAGGGTTATAGCAAAAATCACTTGGACCAGATACATCAAATTCCCATAAACTTGCTGGAACATCATTTTCACCCCGTTTACGAAACCTGACCATTTCAAAACCATTTAAGTCGTCACTATGCATGACATTTGTTTGAATGGCAGTTGAATCAATATGTGAGTGAATAACATTATCCGAATGAGCTTGAGTGGCACTGACACCAGTGATTGAAAATGTTAGTAGAAATGCTGCGTATGATAATTTCATAATTATTATCCTCAATTAATCAAAGTTACAATTGGCATCCTTCATATTAACGCAAAAATAGTGAACAGTTATTTCGGGAATGGAGTGAAACGGATTTCCCGAAACTCATATCTAGCAATCATTTCGGGAAATCCACTTTGTTACATTCCCGAAACAACTGTCAACCGCTTTTGAAGAATGCCTTACAATTATTATTATAATGCCATTTGTCTTAAAATACCATATTTTATCAGCAATATATTTGCCAAATTTTGCAACTATTTTTTCAAAGCCTGTTCATATTCATCCTTAAAATGATACAAAGAACTTTCCAACACCTTAACCGCTCCATTAATCAATGCACAACGCCCACTACCTGGCAAAATATCACATAAATTTTCTAAAGCCCGTAAATCACTTTTTCTTGCCTGACCAGTATCAATTTTATTTAATAGCATTGCAATATAATAAGTACCACTTTTGCAAGGTGGACATTGACCACAAGAAGAATGAGCAAAAAAATTCACATATTCTGCAACTCTTTTCACAATTCCAGTACCTTCTGAAACAACAATCATAGCTCCAGTGCCTAAACTTGAACGGCGTTCTGTAACAGAATCAAAATCAAGCGATACATCTAAATCTTTAGGAGTCAACAAGGTATTGGAAGGACCACCGGTGAAAACTGCTTTGAATTTTTTGTTTAACAACATGCCCCCACCATAAGTGTTTATCAGCTCAGATAAAGATATACCCATAGGTAATTCATAAGTTCCGGGCGATAAAATATCTCCACTTAAGGAGTAAATTTTAGTCCCATAAGCATCTCCAATTCCTAAGTCATGATACCAATCCGCTCCATTACGCAAAATATGAGAAACGTTACAAATAGTTTCTACATTATTAATCAAAGTAGGACAACCATGCACACCTTTTTCGGCTGGAAATGGTGGTTTACGACGTGGAAAAGGAAATTTTTTCTCTACCGTTTCTATAGCAGCAGTCTCTTCACCACCAATATAATGACCAGAAGTTGATAGTATAGAAAATTCTAATGGTTGCTGGATTTTGTCTGAAACTTTAAAATATAGTTCGCATTCCTCCCATTGTTTCACAGCTTTTTGCATATTTTCAATGGCTTGTGTTAAATCTGGATTTATATAAAAAACAATACGATTAACATTAGTGGCAATTGCAACAATCATTGCTCCTTCAATAAGTTGATGAGGAGTTTCTTCCAGCAATAAACGATCTTTGAAGGTTCCCGGCTCATCTTCATTGCCATTGCAAATTAAATATTTTTCCCGACTATTAACCTGCTCTGCAATCGCATTCCATTTAAAATAAGTTGGAAAACCACTACCACCCAAACCACGTAAACCAGATTCTTTTATCAATGGAATAATTGCTTCTGGAGCATCTAAGGCATTCTGTAAGCCTTTGCCTCCTATAGTTTCTAGCCATGTTTCTAAGTTTAAAACTTTGCTATCTTGATGTAATAAAACTTGATTAAGCTGTTTCATTATTATAGTTTCCGTTTGAATTGTTTGTGCCAAAATTTTGATTCAGACAATACTTAATATACTCTGAGCTAATGAATGTGCATGAAATAATTTTTTAACCACCCTAGACCCTTTAACTGCTATTTGCGTTAAGCAGGGCGAACACATAGGTTCGCCCCTACAATATTGAAATATATTGTGTTTTGTAGGGGCAGACCTGCGTGTCTGCCCTTAACGCAAATGACAATGTCCCAGCCCCTCCAAGGATGGGAGTTTCTTCATCTTTTAAAGGAAGGACTAGAGGTGGTTGGTAGAATTATTTAGCCACTAGATTTTCTATTTTAGCAATTCCGTGATGATCAGGATAATTAAGCTTAAGCACATCTAATGTACTATCAGATAAATCTTGTAATCCCATTATTTTATAAGCTCTGGCCAAAATAATAAGTGCATATGGAACAGATGGAGTGCGTTGATAAGATTCTATTACTATTTTTGCTCGATTGGCTGCGGCTAAATATGCTTCTCGTTTCATATAGAAATTGGCTACATGTAATTCATGTTGAGCTGCTCGGTTGCGTAAATGAACCAAGCGTTGTCTGGCATCTTTACTATATTCACTGTCCGGAAAACGAGCTATTAGTTCAGAAAAATCTTGAAATGATTGAACTGCTGCTGTTTGTTCTCGTTGGGAACGATCAACCGGTAAAAAACGATCCAAAGTTCCTCGATGCAATTCAAAATTAACTAACCCTTTAAGATAATAAGCATAATCAACTTTAGGATGACGTGGATATAATTTAATAAATAAGTCGGCAGCCGCTATTGCAGAAGCAGGTTCTTCATATTTAAAATAAGAATAAATAATTTCTAGTTGAGCTTGTTGAGCATATTTTCCAAATGGATAACGGGCTTCTAACAACTCATAATAACGAATTGCACTTTCAAAATCTCCCACTGCAAAAGCATCTTTGGCTTCTTCATAAATTTTATTTGCCGACCATTTTTCAGTCTCCGGTTCGGATAATACACCGCAAGCAAGTAAGTTCAAAGATAAAATTGTAATAATTATATATTTCATTATAAATTAAATTCCGATGGTAATGATTTAAGATTTGTTGTGATTGATATACTCAATTCTATTTAGCAAAAAATATTACTGAAGGACATACAAATAATTAATGTTGAATCAGATCAGCAAGTCTAGTTGTCAATTTAATTTCATGTGCGTTCCTTAAAGTTCATTTTTTAACTATCTATAAGCTTTTCAGAAATGTAAAAGTTTTCAGACCTGACAGGTTTACTATATCATAGCAAATAATAACAAAATTATATACAATTGAATAATCGGGTATTGCAAAAGAAAATTATCATATATTAAACAGGACTACCCAACTATGATATACTTAATCATTGATGTTACGCAGAAAGCTATTTAAATATTAAGTATAGACATTCATTAAATACATTCGTGAAACCTGCGATTTGGAAACCTAGTAGGATTTAAGTGAAATTATTTATCTGAAAAACTATAGATAGGAATTACATAATGGATAGTAAAGTTAGCTACGCTATTGTTGGTTTATTTGTTATTGTTTTAGGCATTGTGTTAATTGCTTCAATATTGTGGTTAAGTGTTGATTTTGATAAAAAACAATATCGAACTTATCAAGTATATATTCAAGAATCAGTATCTGGATTAAACCTTAAATCCCCAGTTAAATATAATGGAGTTGCGGTTGGTTATGTTGATGATATTAATTTAGACCCAAAACGCCCTAATGAAGTACAAATATTATTAAATATAGAGCATGATTTACAACTTAGACAAGATACAACAACCTTTTTATCTGTTCAAGGCTTAACTGGATTGGCTTACATAGAATTGACCGGTGGAAGCATTGAAGCACCAATACTAACAGTGAAAACTGGACAAAAATATCCAGAATTACGTAATAAACCTTCATTATTAGCACGCTTAGATGCCACAGTTTCTAGCTTGTTAGATAACTTAAACTCCGAAACTACTAATAATTTATTATATAATATTAATAACTTATCCAAAGCTGCCAATGTTTTATTATCTAACAACAATATTAACTCTTTAACTAACACTTTACAAAATTTTGAAATAATCAGTGACACTTTAGCAACTCATGATGATGACATTGAAGCAACCTTAGTTAATACTTTAAAAATAACTACCAATATTGATACAGTTAGTAGAAAAATTGTTACTTTGACAGATAGATTAGAAAACAGTTTGGTGATGGTTGAAAGTGGGGCAGTTGATTTTGCTGAAATAGCAGGTACAATCAAAAAGACTTCTCATACTTTTTCCAAAACTGTTCATTTGGTTAATCATGTGGTGCAAGAAGTAGAAACAACTACCAAAGCAATTGGTAAGATTGCCAATGACATCGGAGTTGCAGTCCAAAACAGTCGGCATGATATGGATTATTTCACTCGCCAAGCTTTGCCTGAAGTAACTAATTCATTACGAGAAATGCAAGTTTTATTGAACACACTACATAATTTTACAAGAGAATTAGAACGCAAACCTAATATGCTATTATTTGGTAAATAAATATGTCTTTACAACAGTTTACTATTATTATTTTACTTAGTTTTTTCAGTTTGAATGTTGTTGCTATTCCTAAGATTTACTTATTTAATGTACCGCTTAAAGCTATTCCTGCTAAAATGCAAGGCGATAAAATGTTATTGGTATCTATTCCAAAAGCAGCTCCGGGCTTTGATACTTCAGCTTTAGCCTATACCAATGATGGTTATGAAATTAAATATCATGATGGTGTCCAATGGGCCGATTCACCAACCAGAATGTTGCTTCCATTATTGGTGCATTATTTAGAGACAAGTGGCAAGTTCAAAGCAGTTTTATCAGCAACAACGGCTCCAATAGCCAGTGAGTTGCGTTTAGATACTGAAATTTTACGTTTACAACAGGAGTTTTTTACTGAACCAAGTCAAGTTCGTTTGGTATTAAGAGTTCAATTGTTTGACATGGCAAAACGTCAGGTTAAATCAACTCAAGTATTTGAAATTATAGAAAATGCAGTAAGTAAAGATGCTGAAGGAAGTATATTTGCAACTAATGAAGCTGTAGTTATTTTTTTGAATAAACTAGTAAAATTTGTCATTAACCAGCTTTAAGATAAATTATTTCACTTAAAACCTACAAAAACCTACGAGGTTTCCAAAACCTCGCAGGTTTCAGACGGTAGATTAAATTAATGAGTGCGGATACATAGGTTCGCCCCCCACAATCAATTAACATGCGATGAATAATAAATATACCTCTCCAGTAAGCAAATTATTAACTTATGGTAACTGTCTTACCACATCATCTACATTTGAAAAATGGCCAAATTATTTGGAGTTAGGATTTAATGAAAAACATATTCCTCAACTAATGACAATGGTTACTGATGATGAACTCAACGATGCAAATTCAGATGGTTTAGAGGTTTGGGCTCCGACACATGCGTGGCGAACACTTGGACAACTCCAAGCTGTCGAAGCTGTTGAACCTCTATTAAACATAGATAGTCGTTTTGAAGAAGATGAGTGGATCAGTGAAGAATTACCTTATGTCTTTGGGTTGATAGGGGAAAATGCAATACCAATGCTAACTGAATATTTAGCTGATGATTCAAATGATGATGAACTGCGTAGTAACATAACTACTGCTTTATCACAAATTGGTAAAATGCACCCGGAAACACGAACAAAGTGTATTGCAGTCCTAACTCAACAACTTGAAAAACATGCAGATAATGATCCTGAATTTAATTCTTATTTGATTTTGGCTCTAACTGATTTGAAAGCTGTTGAATCTTTGCCAGTTATCAAAAATGCTTATGCTCAAGAAAATGTTGATCATTATTTATTTGGAGATTATGAAGATGCTGAAATATATATTGGGATTAGAGAAAAACGTGATACTGAGCGTGAATATGGATATTTTCTTGAAGAGGACAAACCGATTATAACAACTAAATCAAAGGAAATTGAACCTAATGCTCCTATTAAAACAATAACTAAATCAAAGAAAATTGGACGTAATGAACCTTGTCCATGTGGTAGTGGCAAAAAATATAAGAAATGTTGTCTTGGTAGTCTTGTTGCCTAGGAATGTGATAATTTCGACAGCTATTCAGTCGTCAAGAGAGCAAATTCAAAAAGAACTGCGAAAAGATTTTTAAATTACATTTTCCTCACATGGACACAGGTTGATTGCAGTCATGCACTATTTGGCAGAATTAGTTTGTTCATATAACTTATTTGCCAATTATTTATAGCAATGTTATCAAAATAAGTCAAATAGCTCGTTTACGTAATTATACTTTGTCACATTTTAACGTAACTAATTGATTTATAAGAAATCACTAAAGTAAGTGAATCCAATAAAATCAATCACTTAACTTGTAATGTGACAAAGTAGAAGTAGTTAGATTGAGAATGGGTTCAATATAGCATTTTCCGATTGGATAGACCACAGTTATATTAAGCAAGAATCTGATATTTTTATAGATTTTAATTAAGAATTGCTATAATAATTAATTCATAAACCTTAATTTAATAGGTAAACACGTAGGAAAAAGAATTAGTGGTTATGAGAAATTTCTAACTGAAATCAACCGGCTTTTGTTTATGCCAATCAGTTAATTGCTGATATTGGTGAGCAACATTAAGTATCTGAGCTTCTTTTAAATAATTGCCAACCAAATGCAAACCAACTGGCATATTGTCTGAAAAACCGGCTGGAATTGACATTGCTGGTAAACCTGCTAAATTACAAGCAATTGTATAAATATCAGATAAATACATAGTGATTGGGTCATTCATTTTTGCCCCAATTTCAAACGCAGTAGTTGGTGCAGTTGGTCCCAAAATAACATCAACTTGTTTAAAAGCAGCCTTAAAATCCTCACTGATTAAACGCCGAATTTGTTGAGCTTTCAAATAATACGCATCGTAATAACCGGCTGATAACACATAAGTTCCAAGCATAATTCGCCGTTTAACTTCTGCCCCAAATCCTTCTGCTCTGGTACGTTTATACATATCCAATAAATCTTGCGGATCATCACAGCGATGCCCAAATCGTACTCCATCATAACGAGATAAGTTGGAGGAACATTCTCCCAATGCAATAATATAATAAATCGGAACTGATAGATGTGAATGAGGCAAACTTATTTCTTGAAAAACTGCTCCAGATTGTTCTAACTCTTTGATAGAGTTATTTAATACTTCATTAACTCCGGCATCCAAGCCTTCCCCAAAATGTTCCTTTATCAAGCCAATTTTCAAACCTTTAATATTATTATTTAAATCAGCAGTATAATCAGGTAATTCCTGTTGTATAGAAGTGGAATCACGTTTATCATAACCACTTATCACATTCAGCAATAATGCCGCATCCTCTGCATTATGAGTTATCGGCCCACCTTGATCCAAACTGGAAGCAAAAGCAATCATTCCATACCGTGAAACTGCACCATAAGTTGGTTTTAAACCAGTGACTCCACACAATGCTGAAGGTTGTCGAATAGAGCCACCAGTATCTGTACCAGTTGCAATTGGAACTAAATTTGCTGCCACCGCTGCCACTGAGCCACCCGAAGAACCGCCGGGGACTGTATTCATATCCCAAGGATTTTTCACTGGCCCATAAAAACTGGTCTCATTTGAAGAACCCATAGCAAATTCATCCATATTGGTTTTACCCAACATAACCATACCAGCAGCCTTACATTTGGCAACAACTGTGGCATCATAAGGAGCGATAAAATTATCCAACATTTTGGAACCACAGGAAGTTCTGACTCCATGAGTACAGAAAAGGTCTTTATGAGCTAATGGAATTCCAGTTAAAATATCGGCTTCGCCAGTAGCTAAACGTTTATCTGCCGCTTTTGCTTCTGCTAATGCTGTATCGTTGGTGACAGTTATAAAGCTATTAAGTTTATTGTCATATTTGGCTATTCGGTCTAAGAAATATTGAGTTAATTCAACGCTAGAATATTCACGTTGACGTAATCCTGAAGAAAGCTCTGCGAGAGTTTTGGTGTGCATATGTTTTAAGTTAAAATAAGTAAAAATGACTTCAAGATACAAATTAAGTATTTGATATTTAATAATTAAGCATTCACAATTAAAAATTGCTATTCAATAACTTGGGGAACCAGATATAGCCCATTTTCTATTTGAGGAGCAATATTTTGGAAATGGTCACGTTGGTCAGATTCTGATACAACATCTTCACGTAGTCTTGCTGTTGCATCAAGTGGATGTGCCATAGGAATTATATCAGTAGTATCAACTGTATTCATCTGTTCAACAAAATCTAAAATATCAGACAATTGTTTGGTATACATTGAAATTTCTGATTCAGTTAATGCGATTTTAGCCAAATTGGCAATTTTTTCAACTTCTTCTTTTGGTAAGGACATAAGTTCATATGTTATAATTTATTATAAAATGATATAATTATATCAAAAAATTTAAGAAAAATATACTTAAAAAACCTGAAATTTACCGTTTGAATTCCTATTTAACAATCATATAACAAAGTTAGTTGGTCAATTGTTTTACTTGCAAATAATATTGAATTTTTAATTAGGAACTATTTGTGATAATTATTAAGTGCTTTCAACAAAGGAGAGTTGGTAAAACCACATTGGCAGTTCATATGGCTAATTATTATTGTTCCCAAACTCCTGTTTGGGAACACAATGCCGTTTAAGCTCTGCTTTGAATTAAGGTAAGATATATCATTATTAACGACGAAGCAGAGCTTCTTGGCAGTGCGTTCCCAAACAAGAGTTTGGGAACGATATTTCGATATTTAAACGGTTTCATTAAATGTTTGTCTTGTCAATGCGTAAGTACTATTATGTTTAATAAAAAAAATAAAATAGCAAAATTATATTTGTGGTATATTAAACTGCTATTAGGTAAGAAGGTAATTGTTGGCTCGTTTTTGGTTTAGTCTTTAACAGGCAATTCCTAAATGGGGATTTGTTTTGCTGGGAGATGGCGAAATAGCCACAAATATAATGACCTTATTTATAACTCCACGCAGTGAGCGGTAAAACACCAACTCGTCAAATACACAAGGTACAAAAATTTTATTATTCATTAACATTTTAAGTAGCTCTATATATGAATCCATCAAATTTTCAATCAAATGAACTGTATGCTAAACATGAAAAAATTTATCCACGCATAGCATACGGATTTTTTTCTCGACTAAAAATCTTAAGTGGTTTAATTTTACTAGGCATTTATTATATATTTCCATGGTTACAGTGGGGAGAACGACAGGCAGTATTGTTTGATTTACCAGCTCGGCAATTTCACATTTTTGGTATAACATTTTGGCCGCAAGATTTTATTTATTTGGCTTTTATTTTAATATTAGCAGCCATAACATTGTTTTTTTTCACAACATTAGCTGGTCGATTATGGTGTGGATTTGCTTGCCCGCAAACAATTTGGACAGATGCTTTTTTATGGATGGAACGTTTGGTTGAAGGGGATCGTCCTAAGCAGATGAAACTTGCTCAAGCTCCCATGTCATTGCGTAAATTTCGTATTATAGTAACCAAGCAAACTCTATGGCTAGTTTTCTCATTATTTACTGGTTTTACTTTCGTAGGTTACTTCACACCGATACATGAATTAACTCAAGCAGTTCTTATATTTAATCTGAGTGGTTGGGAAACTTTTTGGATGTTATTTTATGGATTCGCTGTCTATAGTAATGCCGGATTCTTACGAGAGCAAGTCTGTATGTACATGTGTCCTTACGCTCGTTTTCAAAGTGCAATGTTTGATAAAAACACCATGATCATTGCTTATGATGAAAAACGTGGAGAAAGTAGAGGGCCACGAAAACGTAATGTTGATCATAAAAAACAAGGACTAGGCGACTGTATTAATTGCACAATGTGTGTTCAAGTGTGTCCAACAGGAATTGATATTCGAGACGGTATGCAATATCAATGTATAAGTTGTTCGGCTTGTATTGATGCGTGCGATAAAATTATGGATAAAATGGATTATCCTAAGGGTTTAATTAGTTATACCACTGAAAATAATCTTAATGGAATTCCAACCAAAGTATGGCGACCACGTATTTTCTTTTATGCCTGTATTTTAATTGCTATTTTTGTTGGTATTGGCATATCTATCAGTAATCGTTCAATGGCTGAAATTGATGTTATTCGGGACCGTACAAGTCTATTCAAAGAAGTTGGAATTAATTCAATCGAAAATGTATATCAATTACGAATAATGAACTTAGATGATAAACCACATAATTACGATATAACTGTAGATGGTATTGAAGGTTTGAAATTAATAAAAGACCAAGATATTCAAGTAAATAAGGGAAGTGTTATAACTGTGCCGGTACGTTTGTTAGCTCATTCTAACAATCTCCATAAACGTAGTACAAAAATTACTTTTCATTTAACTGTACAAGGTGATCAAGAATCGGTTATTGTTGAAGAAGCACGTTTTTTGGGGCCTATTATTCGAGGTGTAAAATGAACTTTTTAACTAAGCTATTTGGTTCTAAATATGATAAAGATATTCCTTATACATATCAAGCTGTTGTTAATGTTATTGAAGATGATGATTCAGTTAAAGTTTCTTATATGGCAGACAAAATCTGTACTTTAAGCAATTTTCTGAAAAAAAAGCAGATAACTCCAGATACTGTTACCATTTATGAGGTTTTTAACGGTGAAGAAACTTTGATTCCTAAAGATTGTTATATGACTGAAGAAGGCAATTGGTTTCCTAAAACTATGTTGTGTAATCCTGTCACTAGCAGATATGGAGAGGCTAAAACTGAACATAATTGTCAGTTTCGAGATCGAAATGATCGAATCTGTGGACCTTGTTAAAATGTTGAATCAGACCTGTTAGGTTTAAAAAAACTAAACAGGTCTATAGACATTCATAAAAATACATTCGTGTGAAACCTGCGAGGTTTTGGAAACCTCGTAGATTTTAAGTGAAATTATTTATCTGAAAAACTATAGTATATCCAAATTGTTAATTCAATTACCAAAATATAGAAATTACTTGGTATTTAGATATAAAGTACGATTTTCTTCATCCCAAGTGATTTCATCATCTTCATCAAGATCAGCATTTGACCAAATTTCTTTGCCATTTTTGATGACTCGAACATCATTATCCACCTCATCCTCTTCTATTATCGGTTCAGAAGGAGTTGGTTTATAATTTTCTAAGATGCTTTTGGCTTTTTCCATTACAATTTCTGCATAATCGGCTTCTGTACCACCACCATTAACAGCAGCTCCTCGATCTCTTGGACGAGAGGTCTTGTATTTATGACCAACACTAAAAGCAATTCTGCCACCTTTAGGAAAAAATTCAACAATACTACCAGCAAGAACTTTAGCTAATCGGTCTTGTCCTTCTTCACTACGCACTATCTCAGCTTGTAATGGATTACTAACGAACAATGGTTCTAACAAAATAGCCGGCATATTGGTATGTTTAACATTACCATTACCACGCCCACTAAACCCACCAATTGCTATCCCACCTTGTCCAGCCACTGGTATTCTAAATTCTTGGCCAATATGATTAGCATACCAACGTCCCCATGCTTTACTTGTCCCGGAAGCATTGTAACCAACGACAGTTACTGCATAACCAGTTGTTGTACTTCCAGAGGCATTAAAATGATGCTCTATGTAAGCAATACATTTATCTCTGTTTGCCTTAATTTGCCGCCATTTATAATTGCCTTTGTAAAAGCGAACTTCGTACATTTATTGCTCCTTAATTTTTGGTTAAATGGTGATAGTAACATTATTAATTATAACTGTGAAGTATGTTAGTAGTTAATTATAATTATTTTATTTAAAGTATAAATATATCAACTAGTTAGGTTTTCTAAAATCTTTTGGTAAATAATAGATAGTTTGTCAAGTTCTTCAATATTAACACATTCGTTTACTTTATGAATAGTGGCATTGTTTGGGCCAATTTCAATTACTTGAGCTCCAGTTGGTGCAATAAAACGTCCATCTGAAGTCCCGCCACCAGTTGATAAAACAGCTTTGTATCCACATACAGTTTGAATTGCTTTTTGAGTAGCCGTCACTAAAATATCTGGTTGAGTTAAAAATGGTGGACCTGAATGTCGCCAACTTAAAGTATGTTTTATATCGCCTAATAATTCTACAATTCGCTCTTGTAACTGAATATGTGTAACTTGAGTGCTATAACGAAAATTAAAAATAAGTTCTAAATCACCCGGAATAACATTATCAGCTCCAGTACCAGCATTTATATTAGTTATTTGTAAACTAGTTGGCGGAAAAAATTCGTTGCCTTGATCCCATTCAATTTGACATAACTTGTTTAAAATTGGAGCAAATCTGTGAATTGGGTTATCAGCTTTATGTGGGTAAGCGACATGACCTTGCATACCATGAATAATCAAGTGGCCATTTAAAGAACCACGCCGCCCATTTTTTATCGAATCACATAACTTTTCTTCACTTGATGGCTCACCGACTAAACACCAATCAATTTGCTTGCCTTGTTGTTGTAAATGTTTAATTACTTTAGCAGTGCCATCAATGCCATCCCCTTCTTCATCACTAGTTAATAAGAAAGCAATTGAGCCTTTATGTTGCGGATATTCGGCTATAAAACGTTCGCAGGCTGTCACCATAGCTGCAACACTGCCTTTCATATCAGCAGCACCACGCCCATATAAAAAACCATCATTTATTGTTGGAGTGAAGGGTGGAAATTGCCATTTATTTTCTGGACCAGTGGGAACAACATCTGTATGGCCAGCAAATACAAATAATGGAGCAGTTTCACCATGAGTGGCCCATAAGTTGTCTACTTCTCCAAAACGTAAAGACTCAATTTTAAAACCTATATTTTGTAAGCGTTCAGCAATTAATGTCTGACATCCATAGTCTTTGGGAGTTATGGAAGGGCGGCTTATAAGATCGATAGCTAAATCTATGGTTGTTGATTTTTCCATATTTTATTGCATAAAAGGATTATTTTTTAATTGATCACCAATGGTTGAAGAAGCTTGTGGTCCATAATGATGTCCCGGGTGTATTATCGTTTCTGGTGGCAAATTACCTAGTCGATGCAAAGATTGCTGCATTTGTTGTAGATTACCACCCGGTAAATCACAACGCCCACAAGCGTTCACAAATAAAGTATCCCCAGTTATTAAATGCTCATCCATATGATAACAAACTGAGCCGGGAGTATGACCGGGAGTATGTAATACATTTATTTTAGTTGTACCAAGTTGAATAATATCTCCTTCTTTATGCAAAATTGGGTTATTCAGTTTTTTGTCCCAAAATTCAGCTTCAATTTCCGATAAATGTACTTCGGCATCTGTTTTTTCTAGTAATTCTTGCAATCCATCGGTATGATCATAATGGCTATGAGTAAGCAATACGTCAGTTATTTTGAAGCCTTGATGGTCAGATAAAGCAATTATCTTGGCAATTTCCCAAGCTGGATCAACAACAGCAGCAGTTTTAGAACTATGATCTTGAATTATATAAATAAAATTTTCCATAGGTCCTAATTCTAAAGCATGGATAGAAAAAGTTTTCATGTTAATATTTGGTCTAATGATTAATTGTTAATTATTAATGAAAAGCAAAATAATTAGTGATTGACTATGTTATAGTTATAGTTTTTCAGATAAATAATTGGCATCCTTCAAAAGTAATGAACAGTTGTTTCGAGAATGGAACAAAGTGGATTTCCCGAAACGATTGCTAGATATGGATTTCGGGAAATTCGTTTCACTCCATTCCCGAAACAACTGTTTACTACTTTTGCGTTAAGTTTTTTAAAAATTTTCAAATATTGCTACTACTGGAGCATGGTCAGAAGGTCTTTCTAAACCACGCAGTGTAGTATCTATAGTGCAAGTAGTACAATTCAATCCAGTACTAGCTAAAATTAAATCAATTCGTAGTCCTCGATTACGTTGAAATCCTCCATGTCGGTAATCCCACCAACTGAAACCATCTTGTTCAAATAATCGAAAACAATCTCGTAATCCTAAATCTAATAAATCTTGTAAAGCGGCTCGTTCTTTAGGACTAACTATAATTCTATTAACCCAAACTTTAGGATCATAGACATCATCGTCTGTTGGGGCTATGTTAAAATCTCCTAAAATAATAAGTTTTTCATGTTGTTTAATGGCCGTTTGTACATAGTTATGTAAATGTTTAAGCCAATTAAGTTTATATTGATATTTATCTGATTCAAGACTGGTTCCATTAGGTACATATAAGTTTAAAATTCGTATGTCTTGGTAAGTTGCTCCTAACACTCTTCTTTGTGGGTCATCTAAATTTGGTAAATCCGTTATTATATCTTTGGCTTTTTGTTTGCTTAAGATTGCCACTCCATTATAAGTCTTTTGGCCAGCAAAAATTACCTCATAACCATTGGCTTCTATCTCGACACTTGGAAATAAATCATCAGTTACTTTAGTTTCTTGTAAAGCAATTATATCTGGTTTATTGACTGCTAACCAATCTAATAATTGTGGTAAACGAACTCTAACGGAATTAACATTCCAAGTAGCAATTTTGAACATATTTAATTTTTAATTTTTTTTATCTCGTTCCCAACGTCTCGTCTCATCGTTATACACAAGTATTTAAGTATTTGAAATGAAAATATATTATGTAGGGTGGGTAGTAACGAAGTGGAAACCCACCGAACCTTCAAAATGGTGGATTTCATTTCATTCTATCCACCCT
>JAUCGL010000115.1 GCA_030378105.1 Candidatus Halobeggiatoa sp. HSG11
GAACTTTGCATTAGAGCTTAATTCCAAACTTGATGTAGTAGTTTTTGATAAGGAAAATATGACGCTTGAACAGCAAGCTTTTGTTAATACTTTGAATTTAGAAAGATTAAAATAATGGCTGAAGATTTTTTAATTTTATTAGCCAATTCCGAAGATAAAGTTGATCGATGTTTTACCTTAGTTCAAGCTTCTTTGCAAGACTTAGAACCATATGATATTGCTAAAAATTATTCTCCAAAAGAATTAGAACCTTATGATGCTTTATCTGATAGATTTATTAGATGTGTGGAAATATTTATAAAATATTTTAAAACCTATGAATATTATAAATTTTCATTAACTTCAGACACCTTGCGAGATAGATTGAATCTTATGGAGAAATTAGGTTTAATCACTTCAACTCCTTTGTGGATGGAGATGAGAGATACACGTAATAGAATTGTTCATGATTATTTACCAGAACAAACTAAAGATATTTATGAGCGTATTATGAGTAAATATTTTGCTGAATTAAAATATAGTAAAAGTAAGATAGATAATTTAGAAATTTAATCTAATTCTTTAAATTTTTCTACTAAATAATTTATATCGCTTCTTAATTAAAATTATTAAAATAAAATGTTTAAAAAAGCTTCCTTTGAACCTATAAAAAATCCATATATAGTTGGTAATCCAATTAAATCAGATGATATGTTTTTCGGTCGTGAAGACGATTTTAATATCATTCAAAATTGGATTGTTCACAACGGCCCACATGTAATTTTCTTAGTTGGTGGACGGCGTTCCGGCAAAACTTCTATTTTGTGGCAAATTTATCGTGGCAAATTAAAACAGGCTGGTGAAGCTGCTTTGTGTGATTTTCACGCTATGGTTCCAAGAATTAAGAATAATGAAGATTTTCCATTTGAAGTTGGTAAATCTATTTTAGAAAATCCAACTTTTGCCGATTTCAAAGATGATTTTTTCACTGATGATAATACCTCTTGGACAGTACGTCTACAAAGATTAGTTGACAAATGTTTACAAGCAATAGGCCAAAAAAAGTTAATTATTTTATGTGATGAATTTGAGGCAATAGAAGACTTATTTAAAAATAATGTATTATCCTATGATGCTTTGTTGTGGGTTAGGCAAATGATGAATTTACCGGTTTATTTTGTTATGACCGGTTCGCACGAGTTTAGAGATGCCAGTATAAGAAATGTATTTGGGGTTGTATCACAGAAAAAACCAATTTATGAATTATCTCCTCAAGATGCTTTAGCACTGATTCAAAGACCAATAGGAGATGAACTGAAATTTAAAGGTGATGTTACTCAAGAAATTTATCGTCTTTCTGGCGGCCATCCTTTTTATACTCAATATATTTGCCATACTTTAGTTAATCATGTTAATGCAGAATTAAGACGTAACTATGTAGTTGCTAAAGATTTAGATGAAGTAACTGATTTTATTGTTAATAACCCAGCAGGTCATATTCAGGAAACATGGAAAAGTTTTTCTAATCCTAATTACGCTCCTAAATATACTCGTCATACTTTGGCAGCATTAGCCAATGCAATTCAAAAATCCAAAGAATATATTAGTACTGCTGATATTTTAAAAACGATTGAAAAGAAACGGTTTAAAGTTGATGAAAATTCCTTGTATGAAACTTTAGCTTGGTTAAAACATAATACCAGACTTTTGGAGTGGCAAGGTGAAACTTACAGATTTCGGATAGATTTAATAAGGTATTGGATTGCTTATAGTTTTCAAACTGGTGAAGAAATAGACCTGCAAGATGATTTTATTCCAGAACCTATATCTGAAGCAGAATCTGCTTGGCAAATACCACCAACGATTGAACCTATTCCAAAAGTAGATTTACCATCAGAAAATACTCAAAAAGAGACTAAAGAAGAAGCTATAGTTGCAGAGGAATTTGTTGAAGAAATAATTCCTGAAAGTGTAACTGAAACAGATGAATATGCAGAAAAATTAGAGCTATTTTTACAAGATAGTATTATTACCTTAAATGAAAGAATTAAGCTAGATGAGCTTGTTAAGCAGAATAATTTAGAAAAAGCTGAAACTATAGAAACTGAGGTAAGAACTAAACTTGAACAACCGGCTATTGATTGGATAAAAGAATATAAAGAAAGTGGTTATGCACTAAAAAAACAATATGCGGAAAAAATTCCTAAACATGAGTTAAAAAATTTAGAAACCACCTATGTTCGTAAGGATAGAGTTACTAAAGCTAAAGCCAAAGAAATATCTCGTTATTTAAATTTACAACCCGGACTTATCAAAGGGTTATTGGGTGGTGACAGTTCTAAACCAGCATCTAAACCTAAACAACAACCTACTACAATTGTTGAAGAAAATACAGTTGTAGAAAGTACGGATGAATTGGTAAACGTTGCAGAAACTGAAGAAATCCCAAATGAAAAGCAACCATTAAGTGAAGATGATTATGTTGAGAAAATAGAAACTTTATTGAAAGTTAATAACTATATTACTGTCAAAGACCGAATTTTATTAGATAATTTATTAACAGATTCTCAATTAAATACTGAACAAGCAAATGTTACAGAAAATGATGTTAGAAAAAAACTAAATATTTCCTTACTTGATTGGACTCAAGAATATAAGGAAAGTGGTTATTCTTTGAAAAGTCAGTATACTAGTAAAATACCAAAACATGAATTACAAGTTTTACACAATACTTATATTACCTCTGACCGTATTACCAACAACAAAGCTAAAGAAATTGATGGGCTTTTAGGGTTAAAGGCTAAATCTAATAATTTATTATGGATTGGTAGTGCTGTTGGAATTATAATAGTTACTGTAATCTTATTTTTCTTACAACCTTTTGCATCTCAAGAAGTTGTCACAGACTCAATAGATGTTACTAAAAAAAGTGATCCTAAAACTGAAGTTGCCTCTGAAGAACCTAGTAATATAGAAACAGATAAAATTGAATCTACTAAAACTTCTCAGGAGCCTTCAATTGAGAATTCGTCTGAACCTGAGGAAACTAAAAAAGAAGGTGCTGATAATAAATTGGTTGAACCTGAAGGAACTAATACGGTAATTGCTGCTGCGGCTATTGGAGCAACTGCCGTTGCAGCTAAGGCACTTGTTGCTGATAACTCTACTGAAGATACTCAAAATGTAGATAGTAAAACTAATCCTGAATTAGAAAAAAAATTAGTAGAATGTAAAGAACATTTTGATAACAACCGTTTAACTAGTGGTAAAGGAGGTAATGCATTTGAGTGTTATAATGGGGTATTATCCAAAGATTCTAAAAATTCAGAAGCTTTAGACGGTCTGAAAAAGATTGAAGATAAATATGTTGGATGGGCAAATTCTGCTTTAAATTCTAAGAATGTTAAAAAGGCCAAAACAAATATTAACAAAGTAAAGAAGGTAAATCCTGATTCTGCTGAATTACCTAAGTTAAAAAAACGTTTGGCTAATTTGCAGAAAAAATTGAAAGCAAAACCTAAGACAAGAACGAAGCCTAAACCAAAAGCGAAGCCTAAGCCAAGAGCGAAGCCTAAGCCAAGAGTGAAATCTAAGCCAAAAGTGAAGCCTAAGCCAAAAGTGAAGCCTAAACCAAAAGTGAAGCCTAAGGCCAAAAAACCTGCTAAGTGTATCAGTCAACCTTGGCGTACTGAATGTAAATGATGTTTAAATAAATCACATAAATGAGGTAAATATGCTTAAACAAAAAATTTTATTGACCATACTTATTGTTTTTTTTGTGAGTTGTGTACAAACTCCCAAAATGGAAATTCCTTTAACGGAAACACCTCTGGAATTCAATGAAGCAATAACAAAATTAGCTAATCATTTGTATACTCAATTGCAAAATAAAGGTATTGATGATCAGGTTACATTAATATATATCCCTTTTGTCCATACTGATAGCGGTCAAGTTTTACAAGTTAGTTTAGATATTAGAAACTTATTCTTTAAGGAGGTCAAAAAATTTAAGAACTTTAAACTAGCAAAGTCTAGTCGTGCAAATAATGCGAAGGCTGATTATATAATTGATGGTATTATTGAGTATGAATATTGGCAATCTAATCAATCACGTAATGATTTTAATGTTAAAAAAAGTTATCATATTTCTGCTATGATTTATGATGCAAAAACATATAAAAAAATTGCTGACGAAGATATTTGGATTTCAGATAAAAAACTTAATACTGTAGCAACTCCTAGTTCCAAAGATAATCCAACTTATGTAAAAGGTAAAAATTTACAGGCTTTAATAAAAGCTATAAAAGAAACTCCTAGAGGAGAAATTATTAGTTCTATTTACTCTAATTTTTTGGAAACTAAATCTATGCTTGTGGAAGCAGAAACATTTTATGATAATGGAGAATACCAAAAAGCTCGCCATTTATATGAAACTATCGCACAAAGACCAGATGGTAAACTAGTAGCAACTTATGGTGGGCAGTATGCAACTTATATACAATTAGATATGGAAAAAGAAGCTAAAGAAGCTTATGGTAAAATGGTAAAAGTTGGTTTTGAAAATGACAGTTTGCCAGTAAAAATTATTTTTGGTTCTAGTTCAACTGAATTTATAAATGATCAGGATACTAGAAGACAATATACTCTGTTGCTTGAAAAAAGTGGTTTATATTTTAAGCATAACCGTAATAGATGTGCTTATATTTTAGGACACGCTAGTAAATCTGCACCATCCAAAAAATTCAATTGTAATCTTTCAAGAAAACGAGCAGAAGCAATTCGTGATAAAATAATTGATATATATCCACGTTTATATAAGAAATTACGTTCAATAGGTAAAGGTGCTGAAGAATGTAAAGTGTGTTCTATTCCTGACAGTGATGATAATGTTATTGACCGTAGAGTAGAATTCAAAGTAGTAGCCTGTGATTCCGACATATGGAGATTTCGACAAGAAAAAGAATGTTCAGTTGAATAATTGTATAGAAATCCTACCTGATTATACCGCTTTTACTCCAAGTGGTATAATTATAACCTTTTAATTCCAAACGACCAGTTTATTCTTATCGGCTTTCCATCGTCCATTTCTGAGCTTTGGTTTTTACCTATATTTGAGCTGGCCCACATCATTTGCATTACACCGCTTTACCTGATTGGACTCAATCTTTAAGGAATGGGTATATTATTGATTTTATTAATACCTTCATGCAGTGCTTATTGCAAGCTACGGGTTTAATAGGGTTTTCATAGTGTGCTTCGTGTACCTTTTTCTGAACGTGCATGAGTACGAGTTATATCCATTCTTTTCAATATCCTATCAATCGTTGAACGTGTCACCGTCTGTTCAAAATTATTATTATATTCAGCATATATTTCTTTCAGAATTAAATCTGGTTGCTCTTCTTAACTTTCTATTATTTTTTGGCTCAAAGACAAGAGTCTAACCGATTTGGATAACATACCTGAACCTGATGTATTAGCAGGAAAAATTATTGGAAATTTGGAATCATGACTTAATAGTTTTAAAGAAATAATAGTAACCTTAAACGAGGATGGAAAATAAAATTTATCTCGTTCTCAATATCTCGTTGCCACCATACCGCTCTGTTTAATAAACAATGTTTAATATTTATTCTCCTTGAAAATTAACCAATTAGAGAGACTGATAAATAGCTCATAGAAAATATATCATTTATGGAAAACTGCTCGTCAATTCAGAATTATATTAAACAGTTAATAAATAAGTAAAAAGTTAAGTATTCTTAAAACTTGATGGTCAACTGAAATGATATGTCTTGATTAATTTTAGCTATATATTATATAATCTTTATTGAAACTCTTAAATCATTTTATGGTTTAAGTTCACATATGATAATTAATAACGTTAAATCTAAATTAAGCAACCAAATGCAATTTTTCAGACGAAAAACCTTTTCTCATGGAGTACATCCACCTGGGCATAAAGACGATACTAATATTAAATCAATACGTCGCATGGCATTTGCTCCAAAAATGATTGTTCCTTTGGCTCAACATTTTGGTGCACCAGCTGCCCCAATCGTTTATGCCGGTCAAAATGTAGTACGTGGAGAGCCAATTGCAAAAGCAAATGGTTTTATGTCCGTACCTCACCATGCTCCAGCAACCGGAACTATAGATAGCATTGAGTTAATGTCCACTGCAAGAGGCCCTAAAACAGAATCAATCATCTTAAAAGTAACTCCAGGAGCAAGTCAAAATGTGTTATATGGTATTCCACATAATATTGATGACTTAACTCAAGAGGAAATTATTAATGCAATTCAAGATACTGGTGTTATTGGCTTAGGTGGAGCTGGTTTTCCTTCTCATGCCAAATTAACTGTACCAAAAGAACATAAAGTAGATACCGTATTAGTTAATGGTTGTGAATGTGAACCTTATCTCACTAATGACCATAGAATTATGTTGGAGCGTATAGATGAATTAATAACTGGGATTCGCATTGTATTAAAAGCCTTAGGTGCTGAACAAGCTATCATTGGCATAGAAGATAACAAACTTGATGCAGTTAAAGCTATTCAGGAAAAATTACCTCCGCAAGGACCAATATCAATTAAGGTATTAAAAACTAAATACCCTCAGGGTGCAGAAAAAATGCTGATTAAATCAGTATTAAATAGAGAAGTGCCATCTGGAAACTACCCATCTTCAGTTGGAGTTGGAGTTTATAATGTTGGAACTTTATCTCAACTAGGAACCCTGCTACCACAACGACAAGGTTTGATTGAGCGAGTGGTTACTATCACTGGTCCCGGAGTTAAAAAACCGGGTAACTATATGATTGCGTTAGGTACACCACTGCGATTTGTGATGAAACAGGTTGGTTACACTGGTAGTGTACGCCATTTAATTTTAGGTGGCCCTATGATGGGAACCTCAGTTGCATCTTTGGACGTACCGATAACTAAAACTGTTTCCGCAGTGTTAGTATTGACCAAAGAAGAAGAAGCTGAACAAGTACCAGAAAAAATTTATCCTTGTATTAAATGTGGAGCTTGTGTTAAAGCCTGTCCAGTACATTTAAATCCAACTCAACTTGTTCTGCTTGCAAGTAAGCGTAGATATGAAGATATGCAAGAAAAATTTCATCTAAACGATTGTTTTGAATGCGGTTGCTGTAGCTATGTCTGTCCAGCAGGCATCCCTTTGGTTCAATATTTTCGTATTGCTAAAGCCATTAACCGAGAGAAAAATTTATCATGACAACTGTAGAACTTCGCACTTCTCCCCATATACGCAAAGCTCCCAGTGTAGCAGACATAATGCGGAATGTTGTCTATGCCTTATTGCCAATCTGTATGTTTGCAGTTTATCAATTTGGTATCAGTGCATTAGCACTCATAATCGTAGTTACCGGTTCTTGTGTTGCAACTGAGCATTTTTTCTGTTGGATGGCAGATAAACCAACTGCTATTGGCGATTATAGTGCGGTTATAACTGGCTTATTATTAGCTTTGACTTTACCGCCCGGCTTTCCATTATGGATGGGAGTTATCGCTGGTTTTATAGGCATTGGACTAGGTAAAACTTTGTTTGGTGGAATTGGTTACAATGTATTAAATCCGGCCTTAATCGGTAGAGCTTTTGTGCAAGCAGCATTTCCAGCTACTATAACAACTTGGACTCCAGCTTTTGCTCCCGGCCGTTTTACTGAATTTATTCCTTCCACTTTAACTTTACCTTTTCTTAAGCCACCATCTACAGAAGAATGGTCGGCTCAGGCTGTGGATGGCTTCACTGGTGCTACGCCATTAGCCTTGCAAAAATTTGAAGGGATAACTACTGATACAACTAGCCTTTTTACCGGTATGATCACTTCTGGTTCAATCGGTGAAACTTCAGCTTTTTTGATAATAATCTGTGGCTTATATTTGGTAGTTCGTAAAATGATGGAATGGCGATTACCAGTAGCAATGTTATCAGGAGCATTTATAACTGGCGGCATATTATTTATGATAAATCCAGTCAAATATCCAGACCCAATTTTTATCTTATTCTCTGGCGGTTTAATGTTGGGAGCAATATTTATGGCCAGTGATATGGTAGCATCGCCGGTAACTCCGAAAGGAATATGGGTTTATGGATTGTTGATGGGATTTTTAACTGTTATTATTCGCACATTTGGAGGTTTGCCAGAAGGTGTCATGTATGCAATTTTATTAGGTAATGCGGCCTCACCGTTAATAGAAGCAGCAACTCAACCCAAAATTTATGGTGCTAAAAAATGAGTACGGAACTTGGAACGCAACCTTCAAGCATTGCAATGATTCGCACTTTAGGTGGTATTGCCATGCTATCGGGGATTTTGATTGTGTTAGTTTATCAAATAACCTTACCAATGATAATGGAAAATAAGCGTATAGCTTTAGAAGCGGCGGTATTTAAAGTTATTCCAAATGCAGTATCTAAAGTTAGTTTTGTTTTAACTCCAGATGAATTAATTAGGTTAGATGATATGTCAACTGGTACGATTGAAGGTGAAAAGATATATGTTGGTTATGATAAAAATAAGCAGTTGGCTGGGATAGCAATGGAAGCAGAGGCTCCCGGTTATCAGGATACTGTGCAAACTTTATATGGTTATTCGCCAACTTGTGAATGTATTATTGGGATGACTGTGTTACAAAGTAAAGAAACTCCGGGGTTAGGCGATAAAGTTGAAACTGATCCAAAGTTTTTAGCTAATTTTAAAGCGTTGGACGCAAAACTTAATGTTGATAAAACTGCATTAATTCATCCAATAACTACAGTTAGGCACGGTAAAAAAACTCAGGCTTGGCAGATTGACGCTATTTCCGGAGCTACAGTTACTTCAAAAGCAATTGGCAAAGGTTTGAACAATAGTACTCAAAAGTTGTTACCAATGTTGAGTAAGCGTTTAGGAGAGTTGCCACAGATTGTTGCGGAGTAAAAATGGTAGCACAAAAAAAGTAAGTTTTTAAACACTTTAAGGTAGTCTTGCAATATATAGTGATAAATCTATTGTTTATTTGGTAGTCCTCCAAAAAGTAGTGATGACTCCAAAAAACATGTTAAGTCTCAAATACCTAAGCAGGTTTAACACTACATATTGGAGGACTACCGTTTATTTCACCTCTTTATGCTGGACTACCTCTCGAAAAATTGGAAGGTATTCAATATTAAGTTAGTTGGTTAAGGTATAGAAATAGTTAAGCGGAGTTGCCCAATGAGACCGGACGTGTTGGGGCAATTATAACTGGGTTTCTCTGAAAAATTGATTAGCTCGTAGCATGTATAAGCAAAGCGTTAACCAACCATTGTGATACAAAAAATATTAATTGTATTATGTTTAGGTCGGTTTCATTCCTTAATTAACTCGTAGGAGCGAAGCGGAAATCCACCTGTTATATGTGGTTTGGTTTTATGATGTTACCGATGGTATTAATCTTGATATATCAGCAAGATCATGGCTATATTCGCACCGCTGGTGCGGTGCTTCTGCATTCCCACATAGCATGTTGGAACGAGATAACCACTACAAATCATCATCTTATCGTAGGGGCAATCCTTTATGGTTGCCCTTAACGCAAATGGCAGTGACATGGAATGTGAGAATGAAATAAATTAAAGTTTGGACTAATTAATAATAAGTTGAATCACCCAACCATATTAGCATATAATAATTTCCAATTAACACTCAAGAGATTCTATATGTCATTATCCTCAGAAAACAAAGCAAAAAAACTGTTAGAGCAAGTTATAAACCTAGTTGAAGACAAGTTTCCACCAACTCAGGCCAAACAGATTAAAAGTTTTGTCCAACATTTTTTCAGTTCAATAACTCCAGAAGATATATTAGAACGGGATAATGTAGAAAATTTATACGGTGCTACAGTATCTTATTGGAAATTTGCTTCTCAATATCTACCAGAACAAACCAAAATTCAAGTTTACAATCCTCAATTTGAACAAGATGGTTGGCAGTCGGCACACACTATAGTTAGTATTTTGATAAAAAACATGCCATTTTTAGTTGAGTCTATTCGTATGGCTTTGAATAGGCAAGGATTAACTGTCCATTTGATGCTCCATCCAATATTAAAAACTCAACGAGATGAAACTGGCAAGTTAATAACTATATCACCAACTGGCAACAGTGAATCTCTTATCCATTTGGAAGTTGATCGACAGACAGAAAACCATGTTTTAGACCAGATAACTACTGACCTAAATCAAGTATTAGCTGATGTACGAATTGCAGTTGATGATTGGCCAGCCATGTGCGACAAGATGGCAGAAGCATTTCAAGAATTACAGACCAATCCGCCACCTATTGACAGCAATGAAATAAATGAAGTCTGTGATTTTTTACAATGGGCTAAAAATGACCATTTTACTTTTTTAGGATATCGGGAATACGAATTATTTGGCAAAGATAAGACGTTAGTATTAAAACGAATAAAAAACAGTAGTCTAGGTATATTAAAAGTTGATGATTCAGATAATGTTTCTCATGGTTTTGCTCAACTGCCATTTCAATTACGAGAACTATCTCAAGAACCTAACCTATTGCTGTTAAACAAAACTAGCAGCTTTGCCACTATCCATCGACCAGTACGATTGGATTACATTGGAATTAAACGTATTAATTCTCAAGGAGTTGCAATTGGTGAAAGAAGATTTTTTGGTTTGTACACTTCTTCAGCTTATCATCAATCAACTCTGGAAATACCCATTATTCGGCAAAAAGTACAATATGTTTTATCTCACATGAGTAATAATGGTCATAAAAACCAGACTTTATTTTATATTTTAGAGACTTATCCTCGTGATGAACTGTTTCAAATTGATGCAGAAACTTTGCGACAAACAACATTAGGAATTCAACAACTCCAAGAGCAACAACGGATTCGGCTATTTGTTTATCCAGATAATTACGGCAGATTCTTTTCTTGTCTGGTTTATATACCGAGAGAACGTTATGACACCGAAATTCGGAAGCAGATGCAAACATTATTGCAAGAGGCTTTTGGTGGCACTCATGTTGATTTTAATGTGCGATTGACAGAATCAGTAGCTGCTCAGATTCATTTTATTGTCTACACTCCAACCGGCACTTCCACAGCGTTTGAAATCAAAGAGATAGAACAACAATTGGTCGAAGTAACCAGATCATGGACTGACAAGTTACATACAGCTCTAATTGATCATAATGGTGAAGAACAGGGTACTTATTTATCCCGCCGCTATGCCAGTGTGTTTCCAATTGTTTATAGAGAGGATTTTTCAGCTCGTCATGCCATCTATGATATTGATAAAATAGAAACATTGCTTGCTGAGGTTAATAATGACATCAGCATGAGTTTATATCGCCCAATTGAAACTTTGGATAACTCCTTGCATTTTAAGCTATTTAATCCTCATGCTCATATCCCTTTATCTTTAGTATTGCCGATGTTGGAAAATATGGGAGTGCAAGTTATTCAAGAGCGTTCTTATCAAGTTCGGATTGCCAAAAATGTGTGGATTCATGATTTTGAACTGTTACATCGAGAAAGTTCTTTGCAAATAGAGCAAGTTAAGGAAGATTTCCAAGTTCTATTTTCCAAGATATGGCGACAAGAAGTAAGCGATGATGGTTTCAACCGTTTAGTATTATATGCTAAGTTAAATTGGCGACAAATCATAATCTTTCGAGCTTATTGGAAGTATCTGCGTCAAGCTGGAGCTAATTTTACTCAAGAATATGTTGAACAAGCGTTAATTAATAATCCCAAAATAACTTATTTACTGTTGAATTTATTCAATGCTCGTTGTAATCCAGCCACTAATGATAATTCTAGTGATATAGTGCAACAGATTGAAAAATCACTTGATTCAATTGTTAGTTTAGATGAAGATCGGATTTTAAGACAGTTTTTACAAGTCATTTTAGCTACTTTGAGAACCAACTATTTTCAATCCAATCACTATCTCTCTTTCAAATTTGACCCACATAAAGTTCCTGATTTGCCTGAACCACGACCTATGTTTGAAATTTTTGTCTATTCGCCCAGAGTGGAAGGAGTCCATTTGCGTGGCGGAAAGGTTGCACGAGGCGGATTGCGATGGTCAGATCGATTAGAAGATTTTCGCACTGAAATACTTGGTTTAGTCAAAGCTCAAATGGTAAAAAATGCGGTAATTGTGCCAATGGGTTCCAAAGGTGGATTTATTGCCAAAAAATTGCCAACCGAACGTGATGCAGCTCAAGCTGAAGGGATAGAATGTTATAAAACCTTTATTCGCGGCTTATTGGACATAACCGATAACATAGTGGATGGCAAAATTATACCACCCAAAAATGTAGTCAGACATGATGACGATGACCCTTATCTAGTTGTCGCTGCTGATAAAGGCACTGCCACTTTTTCCGACATAGCCAATGAAATTTCCAAACAGTATAATTTTTGGCTAGGTGACGCATTTGCTTCAGGTGGTTCCTCTGGTTATGACCATAAAAAGATGGCGATAACAGCTCGTGGTGGCTGGGAATCTGTCAAACGTCATTTCCGAGAACTAGGACGAGATATTCAACAGCAAGATTTTACGGTGGTTGGTATTGGCGATATGGCTGGGGATGTATTTGGTAATGGCATGTTATTATCCAAACATATCAAACTATTAGCTGCTTTTAACCATGCCCATATTTTCTTAGACCCGACCCCAGATTCTGAAATAAGTTGGACAGAGCGTGAACGTTTATTCAATTTGCCTCGCTCCAGTTGGGCTGATTACGATACCAAATTGCTCTCCGAAGGTGGTGGAATATTTTCTCGCAATCGCAAATCTATCCCTTTATCACCGCAAATACAAGCCATGTTAGGAATTGTAGCAGTTGCTTTGCCTCCTAACGAATTGATTCGAGCTATCCTGTGTACAAAGGTTGATTTGCTGTGGAATGGCGGAATTGGTACTTATGTGAAAACCCAAAAAGAGCATCATATTGAAGTTGGGGATCGAGCTAATGATAACTTACGGATTAATGGGAAAGATTTACGTTGTAAAGTAGTTGGTGAAGGGGGTAATCTCGGCTTAACTCAACGAGGACGGATTGAATATGCGTTGAATGGTGGTCGTATAAATACTGACGCATTTGATAATTCTGGCGGAGTTGATTGCTCAGATCATGAGGTAAATATTAAGATTTTGCTGGATACTGTGGTTGCCAATGGTGATATGACTTGTAAACAGCGTGATATTCTGTTACATGATATGACCGATTCTGTTGCAAGTTTAGTTTTACAGAACAATTATTTACAAACGCAAGCTCTCAGCATAGGGCTGTCATTAGCTCCTTCTTTATTGAATGTCCATATTCGTTTGATTCGTTATTTGGAACAGAATGGACAATTGGATCGAGAGCTAGAATTTTTGCCTACTAATAAAGTATTAGCTGAAAGAAAGAGCAATCAGCAAGGTCTTAATTCACCTGAACTTTGCGTACTTATAGCGTATAGCAAAATAACCCTGTACAAAGATTTATTGGAATCAGATTTACCCGAAGACCCATATTTTCAAAATGTCCTAACTAATTATTTTCCAAGTCAATTATCAGAACGTTTTCGCACAGAAATTTCTCAGCATCCTTTGCACCGAGAAATAATTGCCACCATTTCAACCAACATGGTGGTTAATAGAGCTAGTGGAGTATTTATTTTCTTGCTTAATGAAGAAACTGGTCAAACTTCACCTGATATAGTGCGAGCTTTTATGGTAGCGTGGGAAATTTTCGCTATGCAAAGCCTGTGGGAAGAGATAGAAGCTTTGGATAATCAAGTCAACGCTCAACTTCAAATTAGTATGATGATTGATGCTCGTAAACAGGTAGAGCGAGTCAGTCGTTGGTTATTACGTCACCATCATTTGGATATATTGAAATCAATAGAGCTATTGCAGCCCGGAGTTATTGAACTAACAGAGAAATTATCCAGCCTAACTGGAGACACGGATAAGAAAAGTTTAGAAATAGCAGTCAATCATTTGGTAGAAGCAGGAGTTCCAGAAGCTTTGGCAATTAAAATAAATAGTTTACCTTTATTATTATCATCTTTGGACATTGTTGAAATAGCTAATAATACTGGGATTAAGTTGGAGCATGTGGCTATTTTATATTTTAGGTTAGGAACAGAGTTTAATTTGGGTTGGTTATTAAATAAAATCAGTGCATTACCAAGGGATACACGTTGGACATCTCTGTCCCGTTCAGCCTTGCGAGATGATTTGTATCGTACTCATAGAAAGCTAACTATTGTTGTATTGAGAACTGATGCTGCTGAACCAGAAACTCAAATTAATACTTGGATGAAACAGAAACAGGCTTGCGTTACTCGCTGTCAACAGGTATTGGCTGATATTAATAATATTGAAAATCCTGATTTATCAGTGTTATCGGTGGCTTTACGGGAGATTCGCAATTTGTTGTGATAACTTTTAAAATGATGCAAGTATCGCTAAATTTACTCCATAATCAATTATTAAAAGCTCAAAAAGATATACAAGTAACAGATGCAATATGGCATAAAGAATTACTGAAAGTAAGAAATCAATTGATGCGACATGGTTTTCAAACCAAGCTGGTAGGACGTTTATTTGCGTTGTTAGATTGGAAATGGAAACTGTCAGTAGATATTACTTGGCCTGCTTTTCTAATGCTTAAAGGTTATACTATTGAGATTGATAACGAAGAGATAATTATGTTATTATGTGCTTGTACTGTTGCATTAGCAGGAAGACAAGTACATTGGGTTGTTGCAGATGAACAACGAGCAACTAAATTAGTAAATAAATATTCTGCTTTGGTTAAATTATTTGAGCTAAAAATATCTGCTAAACAAGGAGACATAATTGTATTAACTCCTGAAACTTTAGCTTTAAATTATTTACAATCTGAAAGTAATCAGTTAAAAAGGTTAATTAATAATTCTATATCCAATCCAACTGATTTTGCAGTGATTGAAAATATAGATTTCTGGTTGCTGGAAAAAGCTTTTGCAGTAGTAGATAATGGCAATGAACAGATAATGTTACATGAATTGTTTCAGCGTTATGAATGCCTTGCTGGCAGTTTGTTAGGTCCACCAAATAAAAAGTTAAAACAGGTATATAATATTGTTCCAATTACTTTGGTTGATAACAAAAAGCAAATGTTTAACGTGTCTTTTTTTAAAAATGAAGAGCAAAAATGGCAGGCTATAGCACATCTATTGACAACAGATCGGTAGTCCCTACAAACCGATGTAGGTATGTTATCATAGTATTTTATATCAAGATAAACACTTAATAAAGGTATTGGAATATATGTGCGAAAAAATTAATACAGAAATAATAATTTTATGTCCAGA
>JAUCGL010000011.1 GCA_030378105.1 Candidatus Halobeggiatoa sp. HSG11
ACGGCAAACTTGCCATTTTTTTGCAGGATGATTTGTTTGAGAACTGTACAAGTCGGACACCCTACATTTCAGGTTTGTGACCATCCATAACTTCTTCAATAACTTTTCGACCACGACTTGGACGAATAATATGAAAACAAACGTCTTTATTTTGAAATACCCATTCCCATTCGTTTTTTCCATTAATTCTTGCTGAAGTCTCATCACAACCAACGATACGACTTGCACAAAGACAACTAACGGATTTTTTCAACTTCTGGGTCCAAACGATTTTTCACTCGTTTGAATAAGTTGGCAAGTCCACCTTCACTTATATCAAGATGGTTACATTTCCGTTAAACATACTTGATAATCTGTTATAACTTATGGAATGAGCATAACGTTGATACGTTGCTGTTGCTTCCACAGCAGCTACCAAAAGGAGTTCCCGGCTCCTACATCAGCAGGAACTGGACTCACAATTATGTTTTCATGACAATGAGGACAATGCCCACCATATTGTTCAACTCTGGTTATGTATCGGTTGTACTGGTGGAATTTCTATTTTGTCGTATGTTGCATGCAAACGTTGTGGATTCACCGTCTCTCCGCAATGAGGACAAGTTTTGGCACGAGCAACTACTGTTTGACTTGGATTTGGGTCCAAACTGCGACCATTATTTCCTTGTGTACGTGGTTTTCTTGTTTTCTTTTCGCTTGGCTTTTTATTGGCTTTTTGGTCTTTTGACGGAAGATTACTTGAGTTTTTGCTTGTTTTTTTTGGAGTTTCATCACACGATGCCTGACCTTTCAAGGCTTTATTTTCTACCTGCAAGTCTTTGGTTCTCTTCCCACAATTCCATGATTAACTCATTTTTTTTGAGGTGGGATAGAGCATTTAACATCGGTTACTTTTTCCATGTTTTATATTGGAAATCATTTTTGCATCGTTGTCAAGAGGGAGTGAGTAATTACCAGATAAGTAACTTCATTTAAAAACCTCCGATGTTTTGAAAACCTCGGAGGTTTGAGTCCAACTATTTTTCTGGAAGTCTTATAGTACGTCCTGACTGAATTCCCACTCAGGCGAGTGAGAACTATAAAAAATCAAAAATAATGATATATAAACCACATTGTACTTATTATAATGGTAGTTGGATAAAGTGTTTTAGCTAATATTTTGAACTGTTTTTCTCGTTTGATATTCTTTTTTTTATGTGCACTATGAAGTGCTGTAGTAATGATAATTCCAAATATAATAAGTATGTATATTATATAAAAAACATAATCAAGAGCAACTAGATAACCAACTCCGGGCAAATCATTAGATAATTTTAAATGAAAAAAAGCTGCGGTTAATAAAGAACCTCTAACAATAGCATTAGTTACGGAAAGCTGATCAGAAGGAATAAAGAAAGCAAAATAGGATAATAAAACAATTACAAATAGAGGGAATAAATTTTTTATGCTAAAATTCAACACATCTCGGTGAATCTGAATTACTGTGTTGAAACGTGAATATTCTATGTTACCATCGGAATCAAAAAGCAGTGGATTTCCCAAAGTTGATTCACTTTTAGTTATATCCTGAAAAATACGAACATTTCCAACTTTCCAATTACCTATAGAATCTAAAGCTTTAGTTCTATTAAACTTATCTAAAATAGCTTCACTGCTAGTTTGACGTAAACCGACAATATCAACAACATAAATTAATTTTTCTCTTGTCATATGAACATGACGGAATTTAATTGCTAATTTTTGCTGATCGAAAGGATAATCTTGAAATAAAAAATCACCTTTGAAATTTGCTTTTATACGATAAACTTCATGATGTGTATCATTTATTAAAGTTTTATCAATTGGTTCACCTAACTTAATGGGTTTAACTGAATTGATAAATTCAATATTATGGCTATCAAATTCTCCACGATAACGAAACCAAAGATAGAAATCTACAGTGTAAGAAGAATTCTTAATATCCAAGTTACTAACAGCATTAATATCTATACCAGTGTAAACAATTTTAGTTTGGTAAACTAAATTATTATCAACAGTAAGTATTTTGTTATCATTGATGTTTAAACTTGATTTTTGTTCTAATACAATTTGAATATTTATTGGCTCAAACTGTGTTAAAGCGGAAATAAAATGCCTACGATTAAAAACACCAACAGCAACTGGTTTAATAATATTGCCATACTTATCAAAATAAATCTTACCATTCATGCCGGAAACACTGTTTTCAATGCTATTTATTGTAGTTAAATAATCTCTGATTTGTTGGCGTTCTTTTGCTATTCTTGTACCTTGTACTTTTGACATTTTAATAGCTTGAACTGCAACTGCTGCTGCATCATAATAAGTTGCAGTGTACCAATTAGGTTCTTCATTATGTTGCTTGATAAACTCATTTCTTAGAAGATTAGTTTTTTCATTGGCAACATCAAAAATTATAGGAGAAGGTGCATAAATATTTTTAGAAAAGTAACCCGGTTCTGACTGTTCTTCATGGTATATTTTGAATGATTTAGCAAAGTTTTTTTCGCTGATAGCTTCTGAACCAACTATTAGGTTGGACACACCTAAACGTCTTAACTTAACAATAATTTTTGCAGCTTCTTGACTATGAGTTGCTAGAAATATTATCTCGGATTTTTTTGGTTTATCTTGCTGATCTTTTGCGAATGTTATAGCTATTTTATTGAGAAATTTCTCTACATTTTTGACATTAAAACGTAATTTATGGTTAATTTTACCGCCAACGTTTTTAAATGATTTCTCAAAAGAAGTTGCTAAAGAACTACCATATTCATCTTGATCAAAAATAATATTGGCTACTTTTCGTTGTATAACTTTCTTGACATAATTAGCTAAATAGGCTGCTTGAGAATGGTTACTAAATACGGTTCTGAAATACCAATCATTTTCTTTAGTGACAGCATTTGTAGTTGCAGAACCAGAAATTGCTGGAATTTTAAATTTTTTATAAACTGCTCCGGCACTGATGGAAGTTGAACTGAAAGCATGTCCGATAACAATGAGTGCCTTATTTTGCTCAACAACTTCTAATGCTCGTCTGCGAGCTAAAATTTTGTCATTTTGATCGTCAAGTATTATTAGTTTAACTGGTTTACCATTAATGCCACCAGTTTTATTAATGTCATTTAGGTAAAGATTGACTCCTTTAACCATTGATTGCCCGAGATTTTGATAAGTTCCACTCATAGGTCCAATCAAAACAATATAAAAGGCATCTTTTTCGGTTGATAAAATACCTAATTTTGTTATAATAAAAATTATTATAGTGATAATTGCCAGCAATAAAGAAAGTGGGAATAAAAAATTAAAGGTAAGCAATTTCATTTTATGGTATCAAGGCAATAGAGAATGGAGCAATTCTTGCGTATTAATTATTCTCCTTTTAATTGGTATTTAATTTGTAATCGTTCACCTCCCCCTGCCCTCCTCACATCAGGAGGGGAGATACGTTCTTACTTGAATTATTTTAATAATCATCATATTTGATGAAGCTATTGATTTTGTTCCCCTCTTTGACAAGGAGGGGTCAGGGGGGAGTGAGCGATTACGTTAATTTTTTTAGGAACTTTGTATGTATGGTTACAATACTTTAAATAACAATGATAAAAAATTAATGTTAAAAGAAATTGGTTTGGAAACTATCAATTCACTTTTTCAAGATATTCCTGAACCAATCCGAATGATTCGTCAATTGAATTTACCTCAACCCTATTCAGAATGGGCTTTAGAAAAAAAATTGGTAAATTTAGCTAAAAATAATATACACACTGATGAATATTTTTGCTTTTTGGGGGGAGGATATTACAATCACTTTGTTCCGGCAGTAGTGGACGCAATTGTTAATCGAAGTGAGTTTTTAACGTCCTATACTCCTTACCAACCTGAAATGAGCCAAGGGCTATTACAAGCACTTTATGAATATCAGCTATTAATGGCCAAAATAACTGGATTACCGATAGTCAGTAGTTCTTCTTATGATGGAGCAACTGCATTAGCTGATGCAGCTTTGATGTGTGATTCAATTCAAAAAGAAAATAAGAATCAAAAACTGTTAGTCGCTAAATCTATTTGGCCACAATATCTTGAAGTACTGAAAACATATATGAGTGGGCGAAAAATTGAAATAGAGATGATTGACTATGATATTAAAACAGGTATGCTCAATTTTGACGAATTAAGAAACCAAATTCAACAAGAAAATCCTGTGGGGTTCCTATTTCAATCCCCCAATGCTTTTGGAATTATTGAAGATATAGCAAAGGTTACAAATATTTGCAATAATGCTAAAGTAATATCAGTTTTGTCATTCAATCCTTTAACCATAGGATTGCTGAAAACACCTGGTGAACTTGGTGTAGATATTGTTACAGGAGAAGGACAACCATTAGGAATACATTTGAATGCAGGTGGTTCAAGTTTAGGTATTTTGTCAACTCACTCAAAATATCGCCAATATATCCCCGGAAGGTTAATTGGAAAAGTAAAAGACATCAAAGGTAATCCTGCCTATTCTCTTGTTTTTGAAAACCGAGAACAACATGTAGCACGAGAAAAGGCCAACACAAATATTTGTTCAAATCAGGCACTTAACTCTATAAAATCAGCTATTTTTCTTTCTTATGTAGGAGAGACTGGGTTTCGTAAATTGGCTATGCTTAACTATGAAAAAACTCAGTACTTGATGAATAATTTGTTAAAGCTTAAAGATGTTGAGCTTGTTTTCAATGGTATGGTTTTTAATGAATTTGTTATTAAATTCCCAATATCAGTAAAAATAATCATAGAAAAAATGTTATCCAAAAAAATTTTTGCGGGAATTGAATATAAGAATATATCTGAAATAGAAAATACTTTGCTTATTTCGGTAACAGAAAAATTGGATAAAGGAGATTTAGATTATTACATTTCATCTTTAAAGGAAATTTTAGCATGACGCCAACTATCCTTGACCGCAGTAGAAATAACGTTAGTGGTCATCAAATTTTTGATTCATATTTTAGCAACTCACAATTGCCCATAATTAAAGGAATTCGAGATAAAGATATGAAATTAGGACTTCCTGAAGTTACGGAAGTTGAAATTATCAGACATTACACTAATTTAACCAATGATGCTTTTGGTGTTGATAATGGAACCTACCCATTAGGTTCTTGTACCATGAAATATAATCCTAAGAGAAACGACAAATTATCTCAATTAGCCGGTTTTCAAAAATCTCATCCTTTACAACCAAAGAAAACACTAAATGGCTTATGGCAATTCATGTATGAGATGCAAATTTATTTAGCTGAATTACTTGGAATGGATGCTTTTAGTTTACAGCCCGCTGCTGGTGCTCATGGTGAATTAGCCGGTATTTATATTATTCAAAAATATTTTGAAGCTGAAAGAAAAGAACAGAGAAACACTATTTTGGTAGCTGATTCTGCTCATGGAACTAATCCAGCATCTGCTTCGATGGCTGGGTTTGAATGTAAAATTATTCAGACGGATAAACAAGGGTTAATGGATATTGAAATGTTAAAAAAAATGCTTGATACTAATGTCGCAGCATTGATGTTGACTAATCCATCGACTTTGGGTTTATTTGAAAAAAATATTATTGAAATTGCCAAACTTATTCATAAAAATGGTTCACTGCTATATTATGATGGTGCTAACCTCAATGCAATTATGGGAATTACACGTCCAGGAGATATGGGATTTGATATCGCTCACATTAACACTCACAAAACACTTTCTACTCCACATGGTGGCGGAGGTCCAGGTGCTGGCCCAGTGGGTGTAAAACAATTCTTACGTTCTTATCTTCCAATTCCTATAGCAGATAAAAATGGAGAAATCTATTTCCCAAATTATAAATTGCCTAACACAATTGGTAGAATAAAAGCTAATTATGGACATATTGATGTACTTTTGAAAGCCTATTGTTACATTCTCACTAATGGACCACAAGGTTTGAAAGAAACTACTGAAAATGCCGTTTTAAATGCTAATTATCTACAAATTAAATTGAAAGAGATTCTTCCACCTGTTTTTAATAAATTATGTATGCATGAATGTTTGTTAAATGGAGACATTCTGAAAGTTTCAGCTTATACTTTTGTTAAGCGGTTAATTGATTATGGAATACATCCACCAACTCTTGTTGGAGCTGGTTGTGTTTATTTTTCTGATGATTTGGGTTCAGCTATACTTATGGAACCAACTGAAACAGAAACTAAAGAAACGTTGGATGAAATGGTTATGATTTTCAGACAAATTTTGGATGAAGTTAAAGAAAATGAGGATTTTATCAAAAATGCACCGCATTCAAAGAATGTTTCTCAAATTCCATTTATGGCCCAAGAAATTATTTGAACTCGTATTTATCGCAATATTTTTTGGTAGCCATATATAACAATAGTTAGAAACATACATAAAATAACTTGGTCAACTTAAGGATGACCACAAGAGATTACTCCCTATAAATCATTACCTTACCATAGGGATAATCCTTTTATGATTACCCTAAAATTTCTTGTTGACATAATTTTGTAACCAACATTCGGAAATAGCTAATATTTGCATCGGCTAATGGAATTTTTTCTTGCCAATAATTTATGTTTCAGGACTTAAATCGACTATTGCTGATTTAACTAAATTATTCATTTTTGTATATTAATCATAGAATATCAAATTTCAATAAAATCTATTATAATCAGGAAATATTCATGTTACAAAATCTAAAAATCGATACCAAATTAATTATTTCTATGTTATCGCTAGCATCTATTATACTTACAATAATAGCTACTATTACAGTTCATGAAGTCAATAAAATAGCAGAAAAAAATGCCAAAAAGATAGCAAAAGAAACAGCTTATCGTTATTCTAACTTCATCGAAACCAAGCTTGGTGAAGCTTTAGAAGCAGCTAAAAATGTTGCCACTATTTTTGAGTCTGCAACTAGCGGTTTAAAAATAAAAAGACATGATGCAAACGCAATACTCGAACATTTTATTGAGGAAAATTCCCAATTTTTAGCTGTTTATTTACTTTTTGAACCAAATGCTTTTGATAACGATGATAAAAAATTTGTTGATGCTAAAGGACATGATAAAACTGGTAGGTTTTTACCTTATTGGACACGAGATGTAGATGAAAAAGGTTTTTTAGACCCATTGGTAGAGTATGAATTGCCTAACAGTTACTATCAAATACCAAAACAAAGGCAAAAGGAATCTATTACAGAACCATATATTTATCCAGTACAAGGTAGAGATGTACTAATAACGTCTCTTGTTACTCCTATTTTTAACCATCAACAACAAGAGCGACAATTTATTGGAATTGCTGGAATTGATATAGAATTAAAACAGTTGCAAAAATTTATAAAAAGTATAGAAATTTCTGGTTTTAAACAAGCTTATGTTACATTTTATTCATCTAAAGGTATTGTTATTGGTAGTAAACATCCTGAGTATTTAGGGAAAAATATAAAAAAACTTGATTATAGTGATGAATTTGTTGAATCAGTGTTACAAAATGGTCCCTTTTCTATCGAACATGAATCAAAAACAATAGACCAAACGGTTATAACTTATGGAGCTCCAGTAGAAATTGGCAATACAGATATACATTGGATGGTAACAGTCAGCATATCTAAAGAAGAGTTACTTGAAGAATCAAAAGAGTTAGTTCTATTAATAGCTATGATAAGTATTTTAGCTGGAATTATAGTTCTATTTGTCGTATATTTTATTGCCAGAAGTATTACCAAGCCATTAAAACAAACAGTTGAAATTGCAGACTCTATCTCTCACGGTGAACTTAATATTGAAATTGAAAATAGTGGCAAAGATGAAATAGCCCAGTTAAAATTTGCAATGCAAGAAATGGTTATAAAACTTACCCAAGTTATAACTAAAATAAAAGATATTTCTGCAACTATATATGAACAAAGTGTTACTTTCAATACTGCTGCTCAACAAGTTTCTACCGGTGCTACTCAACAAGCAGATTCAGCTCAAAATATTGCTGCTGCTATGGAGGAAATAAGTGCTACTATTAATCAAAATTCTGATAATGCAGAAAATACGAATAAATTAGCTGAAAAGGCATCCAAAGAAGCTGAAGAAAGTAGCAAAGCTACTGAAGAAGCTTTGTTAGCTATTGAAAGTATTGTGAAGAAAATTTCTATTATTGAAGACATTGCCGGTCGTATTAATTTACTTTCTTTAAATGCTTCCATTGAAGCTTCACGTGGTGGTAAAAAAAATGGTAAAGCATTTGAAGTAATTGCAAATGCTATTAGAGATTTAGCTGACCATAGTAAAAAAGCTGCTGAAGAAATAAATGATTTGTCTGCTACTACTGTTGAAGCTGCGAAAAAGACCAATACTATGTTACAAAACTTATTCCCAAGAGTACAAAAAACTGCTATATTGGTGCAAGAAATTTGTCATACAAGTAAGGAACAAGGTATTACTGCCGAACAAGTCAATCGTTCTATTTTGAAACTTGACCAAATAACTCATCAAACTGCAACAACTTCACAAGAATTAACGTCAATGTCTGAAGAATTATCAGTCCAAGCTAGTGAACTTGAAGATTCTGTTTCTTACTTTAAAATTAGCAATGAGACAGATATATCAAGTTCAAAAAAATTACAAAAAATTCCACTGTTACCTTCAAATTCACATACATAAAGTTCTTTTTCAGAAGGAGTTTAAAGGAATTTAGCAACGTCCATATTTCGTGAACTAATCAATTTTTCAGTGAAACCGGTTATAATTGTCCCGATACGTTCGGTCTCATCGGGCGACTCCGCACTGAAGCAGCTCCGTCCCACCGACTTCCCCATGACTTAACGGTGAGCTTGTTCAAAATTTCAAGAAATACCGCTCCGCTTAACCATTTCTTCAAATTTAAGAACTCTCACCTAGTCGCGGACTACTCGACTTCGGCTTCGCCTCTCCATGTCTCGCAGCGGTTGAGAAATATGATTATGAATACGAACGCAATGGTGTGAGCAATCTATTTATGCTGTCTGCACCACTGGAAGGGTGGCGACATGTTGAGGTAACAGACAGGCACACCAAGATAGATTGGGCACATTTGATGAAGAATGTAGGTTGTCCAGATAAAAAGGTCATATTGGTCATGGACAATCTTAATACACATAACACTTGGTTCACTGTATAGCACATTTGAACCAGAAGAAGCAAGACGAATTGCAGAACGTTTGGAGATACATTATACGCCAAAACATGGTAGTTGGCTTAACATGGCAGAAATAGAAATCGGCATTTTAAGTCGTCAATGTTTGAATCGACGAATCCCAGAGCAAGAAATTTTGCGATCAGAAATAGAGCTATGGGAAAAGAAACGGAACCAAGATATTGTTTGTGTTAACTGGCGTTTTTCCACTGAAGATGCTCGGATAAAACTTAAATCACTTTATCCATTAATACAAGATTGATGGAGTACTAGTTATGTATGTTGCTAACAGCTACATTTATTAGACAAGGTATAGCATTTCCCAATTAAATAGACTACAGTTATATTAAGCAAGAATTTGATATTTTTATAGATTTTAATTAATAATTAAGAATTGCTATATAATCAAACCTACCAACTGCTAATAATGCAAAATATCCTAAATTTATGACTATGATTAAACTATTAAATAACTGATATTAATGAATTTTAAGCCACAACACATTCAGTATCAATTAAATTATGCGTTTCAATGCTAAGAAACTTCTCTAAAGATTCAACAGTTTGAGGTTTTGAAAATAAATAACCTTGCACATGATTACATTTGGCCGTTTTTAACATAGAAGCCTGCAATTCATTTTCAACTCCTTCAGCAACAATTCTTAAATCAAAAGCTTTACCTAAAGCAATAACAGCATAAATAATCTGGGCAGATTTAGAGGATATATCAATTTCTTGAATAAAACTTTTATCAATTTTAAGTGCATCTATAGGAAATTTTTGTAAATAACTTAATGATGAATAACCGGTACCAAAATCATCAATATATAAAAGTATTTCTAAACTTTTTAAATCATTCAATAATTTTAACGCTTTTTCAGGGTCTTGCATCATAGCAGTTTCAGTTATTTCAACTCGACAAGTTGGCCCTTTAATACCACTGTTTTCAATAATATCTTGAATTTGACGTACTAAACGTGGTTGTTTAAATTGAATTGGTGACACATTAATATTCATACCTAAATTGGTATGGTGTTGAAATTGAGTTTGCCAACGCTTTAACTGAGTACAGGCAGTTTCAAAAACCCACAAACCTAATTCTTCAATTAAACCAGATTCTTCCGCTAAAGGAATAAAATTATCTGGAGGAATCAAACCTTTTTCTGGATGTATCCAACGGATTAAAGCTTCTAAACCAACAGTATTACAATTTTCCAATGAAATAATTGGCTGATAATAAAGACGAAATTCCTCCCGATCTAAAGCCTTACGCAAGTCTGCTTCCATTCTTAACATATTAACAACTTTATCTCGCATACCAGATTGAAAAATCAAAAATTTACCACGTCCTTGTTTTTTAGCCTCATACATTGCAGTATCAGCATCTCGCAACATATCATCAGCATTATTATATTTTAAATCACTTAATGAAATGCCAATGCTGGCGGTAGTACTGAAATTTTCATTTTTTAAAGTATAAGGTTTACATAGTTGAGCCTGAAGAATATTAACACGTTGTTTCAAAGATTGATGATTTGCTATATCTTTCAATAAAATAGAAAACTCATCACCACCAAAACGAGCCACAATATCATTTTTATCAATTGTTTTTTGTAAACGTTGAGCCAATTCAGTCAGTAATTGATCTCCAACAAAATGCCCCAAACTATCATTGACTATTTTAAAACGGTCTAAATCAACAAATAATACTGCAAAAGAAGTCTTTTTAGTTGCTGTTAAATTAACTAATTCTTTAGTTAATAAGTTAGTAAATGCAGCTCTATTTAATAAACCAGTTAATTGATCATGAGTAGCATCATGACGCAATTTTTCTTCATTTAATTTACGCTCTGTTATATCTTCAACTATACCTTCATAATAACGAATTTTACCTTCATCACGTACAACTCGTATAGTTTCGTTCACCCAAATAACTCTGCCGTTTTTACAGCAAGCTTGATATTCAAAGTCTGATAAATTGGAACGAGTTTCTAATAAATCTAAAAATTCAAGATACCGTTTTGAATCAACATATATATGCTTTCTGCTATCATCAGTTTCAGTATAAACTTGTTCTGCTGATTCATAGCCAAATATTCGTACAAAAGCTGGATTAACACTTAAATAATGACCTTTTGGATTACACTGAAAAATACCTTCAATAGCATTTTCAAAAATATCCCGATATTTCTTTTCTGCTTCCCGTCTTGCTTCTTCGGCATATTTACGTTCTGTTATATCTTCTATCATGTTGATAATAAAAGATTGATTAGCATCACGAGCGATTGAACTACTTTGATTAGCCCATATGATAGTGCCATTTTTGCAGATATAACGTTTGCTGATCTGATAACTGTCATATTTACCAGCCAACATTTTTTCTAACATAAATTGATCTTTACTTGCATCATCAGGATGGATTAAGTCTTTTAAACATTTATGATTTAATTCCTGTTCACGATATCTAAATAAAACTCGTGATGCTCTGTTACTATCTAAAATATCTCCGGTTAAACTGGTTTGTAAGATACCAATTGCAGCCTCATCAAAAATGGCCTGAAAACGTTGTCGAGAAACATATAAGTCCTTGGTCATCTGTTCTCGAACTTTAATTTCTTTATTTAAAGCCTGATTAGCAGAATAGAGACTTTGGGTACGTTTAGCAACTAATTTATCAGCCCATTGAAACTGAACTAAAATCACATAGATATAACGCAATAAGCCGGATGTAAATAATAATCCCATTCCTAAAACTATCCATGCATACCAAGTCTGGTGAAAGGGAGCGTCAGATATTTTAGAAAACGTGATCTGCCATAGTCGTCCTCCAATATCTAAATAATCTTGCCATAATTCTTTAGTCGGATCATAAGGTTGGGTTTTATACCAAGTTGGGGAATATAATGTTTGAACTTTAGCATCTGGAGTTTTATCGAAAATTTGTAAAACAACATTAGCTCTTTGTTTACGAATTCGCAATATTTCTTCTGCTAAATTGTTGAGTGAAAGCACCCCTATGGTAAATCCAATTATGTTATGTCTTCGTTCTTCAATTGAAAAATTGGAGGGATTGTTATCTTTGTAAACTGGCATAAAGACATTTAATCCCAGCGTTTTACCAGTATCAGTTAATATTTCAATAACTCCACTAGCAGTAAATTGGCCTGAATCACGAGCAGTTTCTAAAGCTCGTTTTAAAATAGCATTGGAGCCAATATCATAACCTAAACGGCTGATATAATTATTTTTAGATTCATTAAATTGGACTGGATAATATACATTCCGCTGACCTACTGATTGTCTTTTATTTAATGGAGACAATTCCCAAAATAGATTCTCAGAAGTTGGAGTAACAGATACCCATTCTAGGGCTTGAATACCAGAGTGGTTAAGTAAATCACTCTTAGCAAATTTGGTGAAATTTTCTTGATTAATATAACTATGTACATGATATAACCCAGTAATTGAATTTAAAATATTTTCTAGAGTTATAAAGGTTTGCTGTAACACTCGCACATAATCATGTTGTTTTTTATGTATTTCGATTGCTTGCTTGGCTTCCCATTGCTTAACATAAAAAAACGCTGTCACAGATAATCCTAATCCAATAACTGTAACTAAAAGTAATGAAAAGTAGGTGTTTTTAATAGATATTTTATGCAACATGTGTTGTGACAATATTAACCATATTTTATCAGATAGATTTAAACATTATGAAATTCTTTATGTTCTGAAGAAAATACATGTGAATATAAATTAGCAATCCATTGTTTACCTTCCTGAGTAACACGTAAATAATGTAATGCACTCTGAATATAACTGCTTACAATCCCCCAGTAAAATGAAGGGTACTTAACTCGTAGATCATAAGGAGAATAATAACCTAATTGTTCATTTAGTCCAATCTCTTGAAATTCATAAAATAATGCTGGAAGTTTACGCAGATAATGTGGGTCCGCTAATTGACCAATTAAATCAGCAGATCGAACCAAACCCGGATAAGAAGAAGGACTTTGATGATCTGTGTCATCTGGTACTGGAAATCGAGTTAATTCTATATTAGCAGCGATAACTTCAGCATCAATAATTGGGTTGCCTCCAAATCGTTCCCTAATAAATAACTTACCTCTGTCAACATGATAAGGTGACATTGAAGCATCAGTTGCTCCTTGTGGTAAGGTGACTAACTCACTTTTAACTCCGGTAGTGTAACGACCAATAGTATCATCACGGCATATTCCACGTACATGGCCTATATCGTGACATAATAAAGAAATTATAAAATTTAACCAATCACGATGTGAAACACCACCCTCACGGATATGCTTACCTCGTAAAATTTCTTGACCAACTAATGTCACCATAATAGTATGTTCCATATTATGATACAGTGCATCACTATTAGCAAAATGTTCCAGAGCCATGCGTCCAGCCCAAGAAATGATTTCACTATTACTTGCTTCCAATTCGCCATAATTGCGTCGATAAGCTGTATCAAGCTGTTCAACAAAACCATCAATAACTAATTCTGTAGGATTAAACATTATTATAATACTCCAAATATCCTATTTAAAAATATATATAGATTTTCAGATAAATAGAAGTCTTCAGACCTGATAGGTTTCCAAAACCAAGTCTTTTGGCCAAAATATTTTTCTGAAAAACTATAGCATTGTAACCAAATTATTAATTACTTACAAAATTGATACAGCATTTTGCTATCAAATAAATATTTAACTCATTGATAACCAAAATATAATATTTTAATTAAATTAACAGTCTGTTTAAGTAATACATAGATGTTAAAATTACAGTATAACCTAAAATTAAGAGTTTAAATGAATTAAAACGTAAAATCTTTAAACTTTGAAAGTATTAATAGATGCGATATTCAGTTTTAGGTTAATTTGTAATCAATTAAATTAATATTGGATATGCAAGAATCTTACTATTTAAGTTATTTTTCATAAAATAATTTATATAATCAATCTTTTAATAAAAAATATTATAATTTATATTAAAAATATTGCTATTTTCCATTGACTTTAACTGAGGTTTAATATAATTTAAACACCATTCCATATCATTCTTTCATTCTATATTTTTTTTGTCCCAAAATGATAAACTTCTCGACAATTTTGTTAAACCAACAATAATATCTTAATGTGTAATTAATGGAGATAAATAATGAGTGAACATGTCATCTCGGTAACAGATGATAATTTTACTAACGAAGTGCTTGAATCTGATATTCCGGTATTGGTTGACTATTGGGACGAATGGTGTATGCCTTGTAAGCCTATTGCAGAAATGTTAGATGAAATAGCCGAAGATTATCTTGACAAAATTAAGATAGTTAAATTAAATAGTGGAAAGAATCCTAACATAACTTCTAAGTATGGTGTTCGTGGTTTCCCTACTCTTATGTTATTTGTTAATGAAGAAGCTATTGCAAGCAGAGTTGGTGCAATATCTAAACCACAATTAACAGCATGGTTGGCTAGTTTAATCGCCTAACGAATAAATAAATCTTTAAAATCATTATAAAATTATATTCTGATCCCTACCATAATAAAAAAATTATTAATATGAGACTTGAAATTAGGTAGAAATGATAATACAATCTTTACTTAAGTAAGGTTTATATTACAAATTATTGAAGTGGTAATATATTAGGTTTTTGTAATTAATCTTAAAAATCATAAATGAGTTTTTAATTCTTCTTCCCTCCCTTTTACAAAACTATTTTCACATGTCACCATTTCTATGGATAGCCGTCACTTTTTAACATACTGCCATTAAAGGCAATACAGTATTACGTGGATGTGCATGAGACCCGATTCGCATTCCTGAATATTCATATTTCAAGAGTTCTGGTCACATCCAAAATTACTATTTTACTTATGAATTTAACCGAACTAAAAAAACAAACAGCTACAGATTTAATCAAACTTGCCCAAGAACTTAATTTAGAAGGAACCGCACGCTCACGTAAACAAGATGTCATTTTTGCTCTATTAAAAGCTCATGCTAAAAAAGGCGAGGATATTTATGGTGATGGTGTCTTAGAAATTTTACAAGATGGGTTTGGTTTTTTGCGTTCTGCAGATAGTTCTTATTTAGCTGGTCCTGATGATATTTATGTCTCACCTAGCCAAATTCGTAGATTTAACTTACGTACCGGTGATACTGTTGCTGGTAAAATCCGTCCTCCTAAGGAAGGGGAACGTTATTTTGCACTGCTTAAAGTCAATAAAATTAACTATGAATCTCCTGAGTTAGCCAAAAATAAAGTATTGTTTGAAAACTTAACTCCTTTATTTGCTAATGACCATTTATCATTGGAAATGGGAAATGGTAGTACTGAAGATTTAACTCCTCGCATAATTGATATAGTTGCCCCAGTTGGTAAAGGCCAACGTAGTTTAATAGTTTCTCCACCTAAATCAGGAAAAACTATGATGCTGCAAAATATCGCCCAATCTGTTGCGGTTAATCATCCAGAATGTTGTTTAATCGTATTATTAATTGATGAGCGACCAGAAGAAGTCACTGAGATGATACGATCAGTGCGTGGAGAAGTAGTGTCGAGTACATTTGATGAGCCAGCTAGTCGCCACGTTCAAGTCACTGAAATGGTGATTGAAAAAGCCAAACGCTTAGTTGAGCATAAACAAGATGTAGTTATTTTACTTGATTCAATCACACGATTGGCTCGAGCTTATAATATGGTGGTTCCAACATCTGGTAAAGTTTTGACTGGTGGTGTTGATGCTAATGCTCTACATCGTCCTAAACGTTTTTTTGGAGCAGCTCGTAATATTGAAGAGGGTGGTAGTCTAACTATTATAGCTACAGCTTTGATTGATACTGGTTCTCGTATGGATGATGTGATTTATGAAGAGTTTAAAGGGACTGGTAATAATGAAATCCATTTAGATCGTAGAGTTGCTGAAAAACGTATCTACCCTGCTATTAATATTAATCGTTCAGGGACTCGTCGTGAAGAGCTATTGATTGATCCAGAAGAGCTACAAAAAATTTGGATTTTACGTAAATTACTCCATCCTATGGATGAAATTTCTGCAATGGAATTTATGTTAGAACGACTGAAAGTTACTAAAACTAACAGTAAATTTTTTGATTCTATGAAACGTTAATTAATCCTTAAATTTTTAACCTCAATTTAAACATCATGTATGGAAGTGTTTCCGTTGTTATTGTCAACTTTAATGCTGGTCAGTTGTTGACTGACTGTGTACAAGCAGTTTTAGCATCTATATTCCCAGTAACCGTATATGTCGTTGATAATGCATCTCATGACAATAGTTTGCATATTTTGCAACAAAATGTAGATGATAAACGGGTTCATATAACTAAAAATACTGATAATATAGGTTTTGCACCAGCAATTAATTCAGTATTACCAGATATAACTAGTGATTATCTGTTATTATTAAATCCAGATTGTTTAATCCGGCCGAATACTATTGATTTATTCGTGGAAACAATGAGCAAATATCCTCAAGCTGGTATAGCTGGTTGTCTGGTACGGAATCTTGATGGTTCTGAACAAGCTGGATGTAGACGTAGTGTTCCGACTCCTTGGCGTGCAATAGTTCGAGTATTTTTACTTGATAAGCTATTTCCACAATATTGCAAAAGTTTCGTCTTAACTTGTTCTCCATTACCAACTAAACCTATTGAAATAGAAGGTATTTCAGGAGCTTGTATGTTTGTGCGTAATTCTGCTTTAAAAATTGTAGGGCCTATGGATGAGGAATATTTTTTACATTGTGAGGATTTAGATTGGTTTATGCGATTTAGGGCTGAAAAATTTCATATACTTTTTATCCCTTCTATAGAAGTTACTCATGTGAAAGGATTTTGTAGTCGTAATCAACCAATAAAAGTATTGTGGTACAAACACCGAGGCATGATACGTTTTTATCGCAAATTTTTTCGGACTCAATACCCACGTCTATTATTTGGATTTGTTATTTTAGCTGTATGGATAAGATTTGCTTTATTGGTAGTGAAAACTAAAATTTTTAATTCATAATTACGAATTATAGGATTTATAATCCGTAATTACATAATCAAAAACTCCTTGCCAATTGTTTTTTTATATTATTTAAATCTGCTAATTTAAGTTTTTGATTATTTTTTGTTTCCATATGTCTTCGTAAAGCATTATTGATTTGGTTTCTTCCATTTTTATGTCGCATAAACCATTTCAATACTTCTGCATCAAGTTGTAATGTTACAGATACTTTTTTACGAGACAGTTTTAATCCAGCTTTGGTCAGGCTTTTTTCATCACTCATTTTTTAGATTCCTATTTATCGCTACCTTTAAGTCAGTGATAAATCATGCTGGTACACAATTCTTTACTTTTAAAAATTCTACCTTAAACTGTCATTATACACAGTATAATTAGTATTTTAAATTATTTTTTAAGATATTTTTATTTGATAGTTCTGCACAAAGTAGCATTATCTTTTTAATAACTTGATTTGATTATATATTTATAATATATAGCAATTAATAAATTTGTGTAAATTAAAATAATTAATACACTCATATTTATGAGGTTTTTATGCTTGAAGAACGTGGAACTGTAACTTCTGTTGATGAACAGTTTATCACTGTGCGAACGAGGCGTAGTAATAGTTGTGGTGGATGCACTGCCAGTTGTGGGACCGGCAGTTTAGCAAATGTGTTAGGAAAAAAATATACTGAAATCAAATTTGCTAAATATAAAAATGTTAAGGTCGGTGACACAGTTATTATCAGTTTAAATGAACAATCTTTACTCAAAAATGCTCTAGTCTTATACCTATTTCCGTTGTTATTTATGTTTACAATGGCTATTGGCTGTAAAATGTGGCAGCAATCAGAATTATTTACCACATTAGCTGGGTTAGTTGGACTATTACTCGGATTATTTATAGCAAAATTAATAACCGTTAAAATGTCCAAAAATGTTCATCATCAGCCAACAATACGCAATATTTAAAAAATTGGTTGTGATGAGACTTCAGCAAGAGTTAATGGAAAGAATGAATGGGAATGGGTATTTCAAAATAAAAATGTTTGTTTTCATGTCATTCGTCCAAGTCGTGGTCGAAAAGTTATTGAAGAAGTTATGAATGGTCACAAACCTGAAATTTGGGTGTCCGACTTGTACAGTTCTCAAACAAATCATCCTGCAAAAAAATGGCAAGTTTGCCTTGCACACCAATTACGAGATTGCAAATATGCAATTGATGCTGGTGATAAATTATTTGCCCAAGAAATGAAAAAACTTTTCATAACGAACTTTCGCAATACACAAGCGACGAACAAGCCATTCGTATGAGTACTCATAGGTGTTCGGGATTTACCAGAAATGTACTATTTAATTGTGAATTGGTGAATGAAAAATGGTTAATTATTAATGATTTTGACTTTCATTAACAATTAATTATTCACAGTTAACCATTCACAATTAAATATACATATCAATTAGTTATAATTTATCCCGAACACCTATGCGTATGAGTACTATTTTTCGAAAAGCGACTAACGATTTTCGTTCTGATTGGGGCAAGGATTTGTTTGCTTCGGTTTGTTCTGTTGTCAATACTGGTTAGAGTCAAGGTTTCTCCGCTTTTCAATCCATTAAAATTGCACTCTCTCCTTTGAAATCTTTTTTTTTCTTAATTTCGGGGGAGTGAGCAATTACCATATTATATACAATGCTTTTTTTAAAATATCAACGGAGTAAAACCGATCATCAAGATAAGCTTAATGGCCGCAAACGCTATACTATGTTGTAGAACTACCCTTAATTTAAACCAATAATTTAACAAAAACTTTTAAACCATGACCCATCAATACGATACCGTCCGTCCAATTAATTGGCATAATGAACAATTACATTTGTTAGACCAACGAAAACTACCTCATGAACAAATAACAATGATATTGGAACAAATTTCCGATGTTACTGAAGCCATTAAAAATATGGTAGTGCGTGGAGCTCCAGCAATTGGTATCACTGCTGCTTATGGAGTTGTACTAGCAGCTAAAAATGCCTATGCGAAACATTCTACTAATTGGCAGGCATTTATTAAAAATGATATTCAAGAACTGTCTCAAGCTCGTCCAACTGCAATTAATTTAATTTGGGCTTTAGAACGAATGCAGTCTAAGTTTACAGAAATCAATGGTGATCCCGTGTCAATTTTACTGAAAGAAGCCAAACTTATTCATCAAGAAGATATTGACGCAAATTATAAAATGGGAGAATTAGGAACAGAATTATTACCAAAAAATTGTCGAGTATTAACTCATTGTAATGCTGGAGCTTTAGCAACTGGCGGTTATGGAACAGCTTTGGGAGTTATTCGTAGTGGTTATGCTGCCGGTAAGATCACTGAAGTATATGCGGATGAAACTCGGCCTTGGTTGCAAGGAGCTCGTTTAACGGCTTGGGAACTATTACAAGATAAAATTCCAGTTACTTTATCAGTAGAAGGAGCTGCGGCTTCACTGATGCGAAATAAAATGATAGATTGGGTAATTGTTGGTTCGGATCGAATAACTGCCAATGGTGATGTTGCGAATAAAATTGGTACTTATGGTTTAGCGGTTTTAGCTCGCCAACATGGAGTTAAATTTATGGTAGTTGCTCCAACTTCAACTGTGGATATGAATTTAGCCGATGGCAATCAAGTTGAAATAGAAACACGTTCAATGGAAGAAGTTTTGACTTTAGATGGACAAAATGTTGCTGCAATAGGTGCAAAAGCTTGGAATCCTTCTTTTGATATAACCCCTGCTGAATTTGTGGATTTTATCGTAACAGAAAAAGGCGTTGTGGAACCCAAGTCTTCAGAAATGAATATTCTTGGGCTTACTTAAAAATACTGATAAAAAAAGTTACCAAAATATGAACTGATATAGTTAAAGCAGCTAATATAATAAGACATCCTATTGCAAAAGTATTAGTATGTGGTTTTTTCCGTATTTTTTTCATATTAAAATATAGTTTTTGTTTAAGTGATGGAGTTAAATCCATCACCAATTATTTTTTAACTTTCAAAAATCATCTAATACAGAAGGCCCTAACACTCTTTTAACAAGTTCTTCTACTGAAGGTTGATAATTATTTGGGGCATTAAGAGCCGGAATTTCTGTAATAATAATTTCAGCCGATTCAGAGCGAGCTTGTAAAAAAGCTGGGCCAACCTGTTTGGTTAAATTATCTTCAAGGAATACCAATGCTTTAGTTTTTTTCTTTAACAATTCTGCTAGGATATTTTCTACCATATCCAAACTTGCATTAGGAAAAGTTTCAAAACCAAGCAATGCAAATCCTTCTGCCAGAGCAATATCACCCATAAAAATGAGCCTCATCACAACTTTCCTAACATCAAAATTGTCACTACTAAGCCATAAATAGCAATTCCTTCTGCCAATCCAAGATAAACTAAAGTTCGACCAAACATTTCTGGTTTTTCTGCTATAACAGCTAATGAAGCAGCTCCAACTGGTCCTACTGCAATTCCTGCACCTATAGTAGCAAGAGCAGTTGGAATTCCTGCTCCAATCATAGCTAATCCTGTGCCTATTGACATTTCTCGTACTACTTCAGTAGTGATTGGTTCCGCCATAACCTCTTGAATACCCAGAAATAATAGTCCAATTTGTGCCAATACAAACGTAAATATATTAATTGCAACAGTATTTTTAAGCCAACTTGGAGAATTAGCCCCTTTAGATAATGGACGAACTTCAAAATATAATCCTATAGCAATAATACCTAATAAACTAAAAGTCATTAAGGCAAGTAGCCAGTACATAAGTTAAACTCCTATAATAGTTTTTATACCAATCAACAAAATAAGCAAGACCTTCTTCAACAGAAATTTGTGGTTGCCAATTAAATTTTTAAATCATCTATATTAGCATAAGTCATTTTAACATCATAGGACTTACGCATTGACAAAAGCTAAAAAATATTAATTTTTATAAATTATATAGTTATAACTTATTATTGTTCCCAAACTCCTGTTTGGGAACACAATGCCGTTTATAGCTCTGCTTTGAATTGGGATAAAATATATCATTGTTAACGCACGAAGCGGAGCTTCTTAAGCAGTGCGTTCCCAAACAAGAGTTTGGGAACGATATTTAAATAGTTTCAGCATACCACCTTATGGAGGAGCCAAGCATTTTGTAGAATGTATTGATGCAGTACGAAAATTATCGCCACATACTCAAATTGAAATACTTGTACCGGACTTTCGGGGTCGAATGGATGTAGCGTTAAGTACTTTTCAGCAAAGCTTGCCCGATGTGTTTAATCATAATGTGGAAACTGTGCCACGTTTATATAAATCAGTTCATCCCGGAGCTGATTATAACTGGTCATTACAGCTATTAAAACGTTTTAAAAGTATTTATCCACACATAACTACTAAGTATGGAAAATTAACAAATTATAATTTGTTTCAATCGCTGCAAGTTTATGTTTACGCACCAGTTGGTAAACGTTGTTTTGGTATACAAGATTGGTATGCCATGAGAGATTGAGGGAGATTAATTATCCCTTTGCATAACATTAGTTAATATATTTTATCTAATAGAAAAGAAGTCATATTGTTGACATAATTCAATATTTTTCTTCAACATTATTATATTGTTCCCAAACTCCTGTTCTCATCGTTATACACAAGTATTTAAGCACTTGAAATGAAAATATATTATGTAGGGTGGGTAGGAACAAAGTGGAAACCCACCAAACCCTTCAAAATGGTAGATTTCATTTCATTCTATCCATTCGACCATTTGTTGCTTAGAACTTATAACGATGAGAACTCCTGTTTGGGAACGATATTTCGATATTTAAACGGTTTCATTAAATATTTGTTTTGTCAATGCGTTAAGTCCTAGTGATAATGAAATTCAAATTTGTGAAAAATAAGACAATCTATTAAAAATACTGCTTTTTTTGCTTAACTAATGGATTTGATATTTTTTAGCGAGAATTGCTAAATTACCAAAACAGTAGAATTAATCATCCTGTTCCATCTTATTAGTCATTTTTTTAACATCCACAATCATATCACGTACTTGATTTGTTAATTGATCAACAGCAGTTTTAGAATCTTGTACTTCTTGACAGCCTTTAGTTGCTTGTAAAGTAGCAGTATATGCTAATAATTTAGTTTGTTCTGCCAACATAATCTTACTTAACTCCTGAGCGATTTTAACGGGGTCCTCAGAAGATGATGGTTGTTCTGGTGATACTGATGTTTTTTCTTTAACTTCTTCCCAAAATTTATTTGATTCAGTTGCAGAAAAATATTTGCCAATAGCATAATACAACAAAATAAAAATGCAAAGAGTAACTACAGAAATGATTGAAATATTAAATATTAATTGCCAAATTTGTTTATTTAAATATTTTTTTTCTCTGGCAATAAACTTATCTACATCATCCATATAAATTCCAGTACCTATCACCCAACCTAATGGCTCATATAACTTCACATAGGATAATTTGGACACATCTTTAATTGAACCTTTTAAAGTTGGCTTATCCCAAGTAAATTCAACATAACCACTACCTTTTCTTTTACAAATTTTGATAAATTTTTTAATAACTTTCCCAAGCTTATTGAGCCGCCCACCTTCTAATACAACATTTTCAATTGAACCAATAGGATACATATAAAATTGAGGAGTAGATTCATCCATATTATTTATCCAAAAAAAACCAATACCATTATCGTATCTCATTTGCCGAAGCTCTGTTTTACTCTTATTCATACCATCTGAAATTGCATCATCAATATAAAAGTCAGTACCAATAATCCAGTTCCAATCTTGAAATAACCTAACATAAGATAATTTGGGTACATCAATAATTGATTCATCTGTAATCACTTTAGGCCATAAATAATCTACAAAGCCACTTCCTTGTTTCTGCACTAATTCCGCAAAAGCTACGAACAAATTTTGTTCCTTACCCATTGCACAGTTATATTTTGGATCATCCATAATTTGACCATTTAACGATGGCATAATTGGGTGCATGATCATTTTTGGATAAGGCAAAGTAGTATCACTTATCCAAATGTAACTATTGCCATTGTTATATCTTATATTTTTAATTTCCTTAATAGCTTCTAATTGAGCTTCAGCAAGAGTTAGTCTGCCAGCTTTAACTTCTTCAGTTTTTGATTTAAAAATTGTTTCTGCAACATCAATAATATTTTTTAACTGATGACCATAGTGCTTTTCTAAATATTCCTTATCCATTGAGTTTTTATAATTAGAATCCACTGTTGAATAAGCAACATCAACAAAGTTTTTAAGGTTTTGTTTTATTTGGTAAATTTCTTCAGCTTTGTACCTTTCAAGCATATCATTACTTCTTCGCATGGCTCCGTAAGTTGTGAATACCAATACTAAAACAATTGATAAAACAACGTAAAATATATTTTGTTTCATAGTTTTTATGTTAGCAATTTTCCGGGTATAAAATGAGTGAGTTATTTTACGGTAAATGTATTTTAAGCGAAGATGGCCAATATATAATGATGAAGCGAAGATATTAAGAAACAAATAGACTGTTATAACTACAAACCAACCTTAAGGAATGAGTATGAAATAACTTCGATAACTTTCCCCCTATCTCCTTCCTTGGAAAAGTTGGAGAACTCCCATCCTTAAATTAAGGAGGGCTGGGGGTGATTACAACTACCGATAAAACTGGTGAAATATAATTTTTTTGCGTAACTTCCATTAACAATAAACGGTGCAATTGGTACATATTTACATAGCGAATCCAGCTCCACCTAAATTTCCGCCACCCAACAGATGAATATGAAAATGAAAAACTATTTGGCCACCAGCTGGACCAGTATTAATAACAGTACGAAATCCGCCATTTAAACCTTGGTCTTTAGCAAGCTTAGGTAGTAACTGCATCATATGTACTGTTAAATCATCATCATCAAGTTCATTAAGACTGATAATGTGAGTACGTGGTACAATCAATAAATGAATTGGAGCTTTAGGATTGATGTCCTTAAATACAACTACCTTTTCATCACTATAAACTTGTTCAGAAGGCAACTTTCCTGCAATAATTTTACAAAATAAACAATCGGTATTCATTTTTCCCTCCTCGCTTTCTCTTCCAATCCAGATAAACCAAAACGCCGTTCTAATTCATCTAAAATTGCTTTAGGTTCTATATTTTGATGGCTTAATAATATTAAAGAATGGAACCATAAATCGGCCATTTCATAAATCAGCTCTTCATTACTACCATTTTTGGCAGCAATAACTGTTTCAGTGGCTTCTTCACCAAGTTTTTTTAAAATTTTATCAAGCCCATCAGAATATAAGCTGGCAACATAAGATTCATTTGGATCTGCTGTCTTACGTTGTTCTAATACTTGGGTTAATTGCTGTAATACATGACTCATTTGGGTGCTTTTTCTTGTAACATTTCTTTCAATTTAGCAACTGCATTGGCAGTAGTGTTAGTTCTGCCATTAAAAATATCATCTACAGTAACTTTTTTGCTATACAAACCTTCATTAGCAAGATCATCAGGTGCCATTGATGACCCTTTTAAAGATACACCAGCAAATATGCCAACACCATCGGAATAATAATAAATTTCTTTATCAAATACTTCTTTAGTTCCAACATCTGTAGCTAAAGGACCTACTGCCAAATCTAATCCTGCACCCAGTTTTAAGTTAGCATTTAACATGTCTTCAGCCAATTTATTACGAGTAAATACTAAGACGACATTTTTTGACTCTAAGCCAGCCTGTATACCTAAACTAGCACTAGAAACTGTTATAACAGATGGGTTGCCCCAATCATAGCCTTTGCGTAAAACCATCAAACCTTTTCCGGCTTGAATAGCAACTACAAATCCACCTTTTTTAACTTTGGCGACTACTATTCCCTCAGCTTTTCGTAACAAAGCTTTAGGTATTTTACTATTAATAATTCCTTCTAAAATTTGTTTATAATTAGCAACTTTCTTATTAACTTCATCAACAGATGGAGCTTCTTCAACAAAAAGTTCATCCATATTATCAGCATAAGCTATTGGATATGCTAATCCAAATCCCAATAGTAATATGGCCAAATATCTGGTTCTTATCATTTAGTTTTCCTCATAATTAATCTTTCATAATTCCTAATATTTTTAGTGAAAATCAGTATATAAATTATCGACTATTTAGATTAAATAACTGATATCTATACTGAAGTTAATATTAAGAACTAACTATAATAAAATATAAACCCAAGTTAAGTCAAATTAGAAGTTAATTTGGCGGATAAAAATTCTCGATTAAGACGAGCAATATGACTTATCGGAATACTTTTAGGACATTCGAATGCACAAGCTCCAGTATTTGAACAAGCCCCAAATTTTTCAACATCCATTTGAGCCACCATTTTTTCTACTCTACTTTTTCTTTCTTGTTGCCCTTGTGGTAATAAAATTAAATGTGACACTTTGGCTGCTACAAATAACATAGCTGAAGCATTTTTACAAGCTGCTACACAAGAACCACAACCTATACAATCTGCCGCTTCAAAAGCTTCCCTTACTTTACCATCTGGAATTGGGATCGAGTTAGCATCAGGAGCAGACCCAGTGTCAACCGATATATAACCTCCTGATTGAATTATTCGGTCAAAAGATGAACGATCAACTACTAAATCTCGAATAACTGGGAATGGTTTGGCTCGCCAAGGTTCTATATAAATAGTATCGCCGTCTTTAAAAGAACGCATGTGTAGTTGACAAGCAGTTATTCCTTGTTCTGGGCCTTGCGGTCTACCATTAATATAAAGGCTACAAGAACCACAGATTCCTTCTCTACAGTCATGATCAAAAGCAACCGGGTCCTCATCTTTTTTTAATAAATTTTCATTCAAAATATCTAACATATCTAAAAAAGACATTTCCTGAATGATGTCGTCAACAGTATATTCTACTATTTTACCTTCTTCATCACTATTTTTTTGTCGCCAAACTCTTAATTTAATTTGCATATTTAATAATAAACCATTTTATTTTTTAATTTTATATATATTTTAAATAACTTTTTCTTGTTCCAATGCCTTCGTCAATAAGATATAGTTTTTCAGAAAAATTAAAGGTTCTCAGCTCAGTCTATTGGCGAAAATATTTATATGAAAAACTATAGTTATTTCGGGAATGGAACGAAGTGGATTTCCCGAAACTATTCTGTTCACAATATTTTTAATTTGGTTGTCGGGTTACGTTATTTTGCTACGTTCAATAAACTAACCCGACCTACATAACTTTAATTTTTAAATATTATGCCCAAAAGACCTGCTAGGTTTCGCAAACCTAGCAGGTCTGAGAACTTTTATTTTTCTGAAAAACTCATAGAATATTTATCTGCCAAATTAGCTGCAATAGTTCCGATATTACCAGCTCCCAAAGTAAGCAAAATATCTTGATCTTGTAACATTGGGACCACAGTTTCTAGTAAATCTGTTGGGCTAGGTACTAATTGTACATTACCGTCAATTTTTTTACTCAAAATTTCACCAGTTATTCCAGCAATTGGAGCTTCACCAGCTGGATAAATTTCCATTAACAACAAATTTTCAATTGAAGATAAAACTTGTACAAATTCGGCAAATAAATCTTGAGTACGAGTATATCTATGCGGTTGAAAAGCTACAATTAAACGTCTCTTTGGCCAACCATTTTCTATAGCATTAAGTACTGCTGCAATTTCCTCTGGATGATGACCATAGTCATCAATATGCAAAACTTCACCTTGCGGCATTTTGAGAGTTTGCATTTGAAACCGTCGATCAATACCACTGAATGCACTTAAAGCATTACTTATTGCCGTATCAGAAACACCCACCTCTCTAGCTATAGCAATTGCTGCTAATGCGTTGTGTACATTATATTTACCGGGTAAGTTTAAAGTTATATCTAACCAATTACTTTGACCTCGTTGTACCTTAAAAAAAGTACGGCCTTGTTGATGTTTAATTTCGGTTGCTCGGATATCAGCTTGTTCCGATAAACCATAAGTTATCATTGGTTTAGTCAAACGAGGCAATATGTTAGCAATAACTGGATTATCAATACACAATACTGCCAATCCATAAAAAGGTAATTGGCTTAAAAAATCAATAAAAGTCTGCTGTAACTTGGCAAAATCACTGTCATAAGTACGAATATGATCGGCATCAATATTAGTTACCACTGCTATCACTGGTTTTAAATATAAAAAAGAGGCATCACTTTCGTCAGCTTCGGCAACTAAATATTCGCCATAACCTAAACCAGCATGAGTTCCGGCACTACTTAATCGTCCTCCGATGACAAATGTTGGGTCTAAATTGTCTTCCGCCAAAATACTTGCGATTAAACTAGTAGTTGTAGTTTTACCATGAGTTCCAGCAATTGCGATCCCTTGTCTGAAACGCATTAATTCACCTAACATTTCTGCTCGTGGTACTACTGGAATTCTTTTAGCCCGAGCTGCTTGTACTTCTGGATTATCTTCTTTCACAGCACTGGAAATAACTACCACATCACAACCATGCACATGTTCAGCGGCATGACCAATTTGAATTTTTATGCCTAAGTCAGCTAAATGCTGGGTCATTTTACCACTATGCAAATCTGAACCAGAAACTGCATAACCAATACGGTGCATAACTTCAGCAATGCCACACATACCAACTCCACCGATACCTATAAAATGAATTCTGCGACCGCGTTTTGGAAGTGATGAATTATTGTATTCGTTAATTTTCATTGTACAGAACTCACTTAACTCGTAGTATAATTTATTGATTTGTATTTAGTATCAGATTTAATTTTAATTTATGATAAATCAGAAAAATAAAAGTTCTTAATATCTTAATAGGTTTTCAAAACCTGTCAGGTCTGTGATATTCTCTTTAAGCTTGAAAACAAAACTTTTATTTAAAATTAATGATTTATAAAAAACTTGATAGGCAAACATTATAGCAAAATTTATTATATTACGCAAAGCTTAAAACTTAACAACACTATTACAGACAATCAATAACTTAACTATAGTACAATCTTATTATAAAAAAATATCTGTAACGAAAATTATATTTTTTAGCAGGAACTGCTGGTGACGCAGAGCGTATTTGCATGAATTCTTAACGAAGACATTGGGAACTAGTAAGATTTGTTTTTAATTCTGTTGATTCTTAAATATTTGAACAAGATTACACGGATTTAAAGGATAAAACATGATTAAATCAAAAGCACACAAGTTTTTAATCCTGTCCATCTTTTAATCCGTTAAATCCTGTTCAAAAACTATCTGAATCAGAATTAACGGAATTATAGAATTTACAGAATAATATCAATGATTTTCTGGTTTCCACGCACCGACATCACTGCCATTAAGTTAAGAAAATAATGATTATTAATCAATACGTTATAATATTGACTATTTAGCATAGTAAAATGACGTAGCTCAATAATTAACTAAAAATTATAACTATAAAAAGGGATGGGAATCAAGGGTATAATTGAATTATTAATAATAAGTATGAAATTTATCCATTGATGTCCAACAACAAATCCATGACCATGATTGAATTTTTGTACATTATCTGATTTGATACTTGAACGACCTTGAAGTGTTGTATCAATTATTAATTCGTGTAGTTCTGCTAAAAGTTCAGCCATTGTCGGCTTAGATATATTCGATGTGGATAGTTCTTTTTCAAGTGGTTTAGCTTATATGTACTTGAATATGTTCTGGTAAATTGAGATGGGCAAGAGGACGTAAAACACCATTTTCATAGATTGCTGTTATTGGTTTATTCATGATAATTGTTCCATTTTGTTGTTTTATAATATAATTTTCAATTAAAACAATGGTATTTATATGTTGTTGTGAAATGATGGGCAAGACGAGGATTTGCATACTTCACCTGATTTAATAAACTTCATCATGTGTACCAACTGCTTCTAATAAAATTGCCTCATTATCAAGATAATCAACAAACTCAAAAACAATCCTTACACTATATGTAACACTACATGCCCATGAATTTTCAAGGTTTCCTTTTAATTTATGTGTTTTTAACGATGGATGAAAAGCATCTTCTGACAATAATTCAAGTGTTGTTTGTATACTATTTAATAAATCGGGATTTTTCTTTATAATTCGTTTGGCAGTTCGCCCAAATGAACTAGATTTTAAAAGTTGTCTTTTCATGACAGTATACTTTTTATTATATCTTGTGGTGTTTCTGGTTTTAATTTACCTTCTTTATATTCTTTTCTTGCTGATGATATAAGTTTGGTTATTTCTTGACGGCGATGTTCAGCAATACGGTGACGGAGTAGGTCAATTAAAGATTCTTGTTCATCAAGAGATAAATATTCTACATTTTCTAATACATCATTGAATAAATTATTCATAATAATAACCTTCTTTTTAATTTATGATATAAAATGGTGGGCAAGATGAGAGTTTGCACGGCCTACCTGACTTAAAACCCGGCTCGCTATATCTCAGATATTACTTTCTGAACTTCTTCAACTGTTAGCTCAGTGATAGCAGCAATTACTGCTAATTCTAAATCCTGTTGCAAGCAATTCTTTATTATGGCTAATTTTTCTGTTTGAATTCCTTTTTCCATTCCAATTTCATAGGATGGTAAATCTTCGTATCTGAGTGTACTTAACATTTCTTGCTCCTTAACTATATTTTTTAAATCACGATTGGTTGATAATTCTTCCAACATAAGCATGTATTTTCTGAATGCCTTTATGTCATTTTTGGTGTATTCTTGCAGTTTTTCTATTATATATCCAACTATTTCATGTGGGTTTTTGCCTTTGAAGTCACAGAGGATTGCTAGAACTAACGCATCTGGTTTATCTTGTCGTAGGAAATATTCACAGTCAATTGTTTTCATGTCTATTATAGTATAATTATAGTCAAGATTGATATTTTTGACATAATTTCGCATACATAGTTTTTCTTTGCCGATGTATATAATATATTGTTTTATATTGTATTTTGGAGCGATTAAATTAATGTCTAATAGATATCTTAACATCCGGTATGGCATTTGATAATCGTTGTTATTTTGGATTTCCAAATGTAGGATGTATTCATTATCAATTTTTGCCACTATATCAGCACGTCGGCTTTCTATTCTTTCAAATTCTGTGTCTAGTAGTTCTATTTGGGTTATTTCAAAATGCAGGATATATTTGGATATGTCTTTGATGATGCTTTTAAGTATGTCTTTGGATGTGGTGTCTTTTTTCAATATTTTTCTCTAATGAAATGGTTGGCAAGATGAGGATTTGCACACCTTATTTGATTGGTTCATCAAATGGATTAAATAATTGAATTTCACATTCTTCAAAATCTTTTGTATTACGTGTTACCAATGTCATTTCATGTAATAAAGCAGTTGCTCCAATTAATAAATCGGCTTGTGAGCGAGTTATTCCTTGTTGTCGAAACCGTCCTCGCCAAATGCCGCATTGTTTAGCAATTTCTGTTGTTATTGGTAAAACTTCACAGCGAGATTGGACAAAATTATTAAACCATATCTTTTTCTTATTGGCATCTTTGTAATTTAAACCATAGTGAATTTCTTCAATGCTAATTGCACTGATAAAAACCGGGGTTTGTTTATCAATAAATTGTCTTATTTCAAGATTTGGCTTACGTTTCATGGCTTCACTAATAATATTGCTATCAAATAAAAAATTCATCAGACATTTCCAAGATTGGGTTAGGACGGTCTTTCCGTGGTGGAAGGTCAATTTCTTGTGGTTCTATTTTGTTAATTGCGTCTAATTCTTCCCATAAATTAGTTGATGGCATTGAAGTATCAGAAGATTGTATAGTTATTCGTACTTGAATATGTTCAGGTAGATTAAGTGGTGTTAGTGGACGTAAAACACCATTTTCATAGATTGCTGTTACTGGTTTATTCATGGTAATTGCTCCGTTTTGTAATGTAATTTTCAATTAAAACAATGGTATTTATATATTATAGTCAAGTCGGGTTGGGTCGGTGAAGCAAAGTGTTTGTGACCATATATAATGTAACAAACACATAAATTATGAGTTAAATTTTGATCGGTTTCATTGCATAACACCGCCCCTACCTGACTACGAGCTACCTAATTTTAAAGTTGAAGTATATCCATCCCAAAATCAACATCCCAATAGTCAAAATAACTAACATTATACAAGGAGTTTGAAGATTTATCATTGGTCTGAAAAATTGCAATGAAGAAGAAATTTTAATTTGCTCACTCCATATATTTCTTTCTTGCCATGATAAGTCTGCTTGAGCTATTGGATATAAGGTAATTCGTCGAAAAAGTTTCAAGTTTGGATCTGCACGAACCATATCTTGCCAAATACTATATTCAGTTAAAATTTTACCCTCATCAACTTTTGAAATTAAAGTTTCAAGAAAGTGTGAGTATTTGTAGTGAAATTGCTTTTTAGCATCTTCTAATAAACGAGGCGGGATAGTTAATTCAGCTAATTTTTCTATATCCCATTGTACTGCTCCTAATTTATTTATATATTGGTTTTCCACCTCAGAAATATCTTCAGATAAATATTTCAATTTTTCGGAAGCTTCTTGTAAAGAATCACGCCAAATTTTAGCAGTTTCCGGGTTGTTATTTAATATTTTTACATTTTTTACAGCTACTTGAGCAACATAGCCTCTGGTATCTAGCTTCCTAAGCCCATAATTAAAACTAAATGGGGCAAAATTAGTATCATCATTAGCATAACGTGGCATTAAAATATTCAAATCACGTTCAAATAATAATAACGCTGCCTCAAATCCCCAGCGACTAACTGTTAAATTAGCAACGGTTTGGATAGTTGGAGTCATATAAATAACAGGACTAATAATACTACCAGCAAATAATATTTGCACAATTAAAATATAAGGCAAAATAGTATTAGCAGCCGACCGTGAAGGCATGAACATTGATACAAACATCGCAACTGCAATTGCTGCAATTGCTGTAAGCCATAGTAATAACATAAACTGGATGAATAATTTAGGCATAAATGCAGTCAATAAAGTCACAGACTCAAATTTATATACTTCAGTTAACAGTCCAGTATCATAAGGTTGAAACCATGCTGGTAAGAATATAAATAACGAATGAAATGTTATGGCAAATAATAAGACTTGAATAAAAACGATTATTGATAATGAAATAAAAATTGATAGTAAATAATTAAAATTATTCAAAAAACTTAGATATTCTTGTTGGTGTAAAATTTTATCAGCCTGAATTTCTACAATAGCTTTTGACGAACCAAACCACACCGAAGTTAAAACAGCTAAAAAAATAATAATGCTTGCTGTATTAGGGGTAAGATATTCCCGTAATGGTGGGAAAAAAGATACTTCTCCAATGGTAACAATATATTGAAATAAAAAGAAAAATGCTATCCCTAATAAAGGAGCTTGTCCAAATGTAATTGCTAAATCCATTTTATTCCGATAAAAAGTCTGCAAACGTTGATAAATCAATTTGTGAACTTGATTAGGATAAGTAGCGTTCATATTTTTAATTTTTGTATCACCTCTAAATTTACCGAATACGCTTCGTGATGTCTTTGGTATTTTAACCGCCAACCTATCACCCACAAATGATAAAAACACATAATCCCGCAAAGAACCATCTTTAACCCATTTGGATAATAATTGCTTTCCCGATTTAGATAAATTTTCTTTCTGTTCTTGAGTAACTTCCAAACAAAAATCAGATATTGGTTCTTCAGAAACTTTAGCCCAGAGAATATTCAATGCAGTGCGTACAGCTTTTTCCTGCTCCAAAGACAAATCACTAACAAGCCGTTCACGCAACCAATTAGGCATATATCCATACCGAAACCAAGGCAAACGAACTAGTTTAGCAAAACGTTCCTCATTCAATAACTTATTCTCATTACTATCTTCAAGATTATGTCCCAAATAAAGCGTCAATTGCCAACGCAATTCTGGATAAACCGCACACGCACCTAACCAATAACAACCATCCTCCCCCAAAAAATCACGCACCTGTGCCAACAACTCATTAATTTCAGAATTATCAGGAGCATGACGCTCCAACCACCATTGCGAAAAATCATTAAAACAAACCGGAAATTTACTAAAATCTGTTGAATCAGAACTACGCCATTTCCCCGCATTAATCAGCTCCGCCAATACAGCCAAACCATGCTCATTCGCTGGCATAACCAAAAAATCAGCCTCAGTCAACAACTGCTCTCGATAACCATGCTCTAAAGTAAAAAATACCCTCTGCGTCCACACCGAAAACTGCTCAATCCAAGACACAATATCACCAGAAATCGGATCAATAAACTCCTTACCATCCGAAAAAATCAGCAACCGATGATCAGAATAACGATCCGCAAGTTCTGTCAACAACAACGGTGGCAAATCATCATTTACCGGATAACAATGACGTGGATCACCATCAAAATAATAACGAGTAACAAATACACCCTGAGCAACCAATTGCTTTACTAGAGCATCAACTAAATGACTTTGATGATCCTTAAAAGTAGTTCTATCTATCAAAACCAAATACTCAGGAACCGCCTGAGCAATACCAGTCACCGGCGTTAACCAACCACCAGCCCGAATAGTCCGTTTAACTGTTGCTTTCAAATCAAGTAAATCAGTCGCAATAGGTTTGTGTTTACGCAACTGTTGAGCTGTCCGTGCCAAACCAGCCGATTGAAAAATACCCTCATTTATATTCTTAGCAAAAAAATGTTTAATATTCTTCGGTGGTTGAGAAGTTGCCTTTCTGGTTAAATAAAATTGAGCCTTATATCGCTGCCATAAATACCATAAGCCAAACGGTAGCAAAAGCAAAACAAGCCATTGCCAACTATATTGATTTGAATCTTTTATATCTGTTGGTTCTATCGGTAAATTTCCAAAATCTGTTGAATCATTTGTTACCTGTTCCGATGGTGTTTCTGTTGTTTGCTCAGGACTTTCAATTGGTTCTTCAACAACAAATATTAAAACAAATACCAGCAATGCAAAAACAAGAAACCATTTCAAATTTTTAACAGCCGATTTAATATCTAGCCAAACGGAGTTAGTTGCCTGTATTTCCTCTGGTTCAACCTTTGCAACTCTATCCACCCAATCATCAAAATACCGCCCAAAATCCTCCTGCTCCTTTGGTGAATGACACAAAATAGGCATCAACAATGTCCGCATAGCACTTAATTCAGCCGGAAGCTTACCCTGTTTTGCCAATGCCATCAACAAATCCTGCACCGCAAAAAACTCTGTCGTGCCAATATCATAGCCAGCTAAACGGAGACTATCAATAAATAGCAACAGTTCATCGTTATCTAAAATGTCGATGGTATTCATAATTAAAGAACTTTTATCTGAGTCGATTTACTTAGGTGTTCATCTACTGTGATTAGAGTCATATCATGTTCCCAAGCTGTTGCTGCAATAAAACGGTCAGCCGGGTCTTGATGAGGCAAAACAATAAGTCGACTTTTAAGTGCAATAGCATTTGATAATGGAACTTCTTGTACTTGACTTTTTCTTAATGCTTCTTGTACCCATTCTTGAGCTGATGGATTGTCTAGTTTGATTCTTTGTTTTTCAGCTAAAATTAAGGTCTCCCAAATACTTATTGAAGAAATAAACAATTCATTTTGAGAATTTTGCAAAACTTCAATCATCTTTGGTTTAAGTTTAGCTGGTTCTAACAAACTCCATATCCAGATATGTGTGTCTAACAAAAATTTCATTTTGCTAAAACCTCCCAATAATCTAGATTATCACCGATTGGAGAAACAATATCACCAATGATTTCTCCAGTATCGGACATACAACCCAACCAAGCATCTGGTTCAGTTGATAAAATATTTGGTGGTTCTTGCTCCAATAAAATAATCTTGACCGATTTTTCAAACCAATCCTCATGATTTTTTGGAACATGTATTATTCCATCTTGTATTTTAGTTGTAAATTCAATTATTTGCATTTTTATTTCCTAATTTTTTAATCCAATCTTCAACAATACTCAAAGCAACTTCCTGATCATCAGTATTAGTAACCAAAGTACTCAATGTCCGTGCTAAATCATCTGGATAGCGATATTGGCTGCTTTCCGTAAACAGCATCAACCAGTTTAACAATTTTGCCGTAGCTGGCTTTTCTTGCAACTGATTACGCAATTCAATAAATAATTTAACCGCATCAGCAGCAAACTCATTTTTAATAATATTAGTCAAACGTTTTTGAATAATTTCTGATAAAATATTCTCATTCGGAAACGGAATATTATAATAAATACAACGGCGTAAAAAAGCTGCAGGTAAATGTTTCTCTGAATTACTGGTGAGTATAATGATTGGCTTAAAATTTTCGTCAGCTACTTCAATTTTTTCATCAGTTCCCAATTCAGGCACTCGAAAATGATTATGCTCAATTTCATTCAAAATATCATTAGGAAAATCCCTTGGAGCCTTATCAATTTCATCAATCAATACCACAGAACGTTTTTGACCCGGATGTTTAAAAACAGTTGGCAGAAATTGCTTAACCTTTTCCTCTTTATTTGCTAATATAATTGCCTCACCAAAAGCAGTATATTTCAAATAATCTCTTGCATTCGGAGCAGGTTGGTCATTATTTGCTTCTTTTGCCACCTGAATTGCGTGAAAATGTCGCAACGCATCGTAAATATAAAACAAATCCGACGATTTATGATCAGATTTTGTTTCAAATTTAAGTACTCTTAAACCAAATTGCCACGCAACATGATAAGCAAGATGCGTCTTACCAGTTCCCGGTTCCCCAGTCAATAATAACGGTTGCCCAAGTAACAAAGCAACATTGACTGCATCCACTAACGCATCATCTGGTATGTAAGTTTCTGGACGTACTTCGCTTGTTGGGCGTGATGGTGGTAATTCAATTGACTGCTCAGGTGGTTCAAGCAATGTTTTTTTATAAAATGGAAAGTCCATGTTTTGTGTACCTTTAACCGTTTGGGTTGGTTAGCAATTTCTTTAATTCAATGACCAAATCATCCATTGGAATAGCATTTTTATCATTATAAAGTGCGTCTATTTTTTTCTCCAAAATGTAAGTATCACTATGTAATTTTTGTAAATCTTTACAATCTGTTGCCCAATTACAAGCCGAACTTCTAATCACACTATCAAGCTTTGAAAATACTTTGGCATGAACATTTTTCTTCTTAAAAAAATCTATTATTGTTGGATAATCATTACTCAAAACTTCAAATTGATTAAGTAATAATTTATTCGTATTTTTTCGAGAAAATAATTTATGTAAAATTGGTACAGATTTATTGTTTTCGTAACTAATAGATAAAAAGACTAAAAATAATTGTTGTTGTGCATATATTTTTTCTGGCCAATCCGCCCAAAAATCAATAAAACCATCAACAATCGTTTTTTCATCTTGCCAATTAAAATCTTCAATTGATAAACGTGCATAAATAACAATTGGGCGACGTTCTCTGGCAAGCCTCTTGGCAATAATTTCTTTTTCATCTGTATTTATGACATCTTTAAAACAAGCTAATATTTCTTTATGTAATTTACCAATTGTATGAAATTTTTCTTTATAAAACTCTTCTTGAAATGATATTTGTATATCACATATCCCACTGCTAAAATATCTTGAAAAATTATTATCTTTAGGTAAATAATAGTCTAATAAATATTTAAAAAAATTACCATATTCGTTTTTATTACCATGTACCAAACAAAGTATTGGACGTTGTTTTTTATCAGAATATTGTTTTTGATAAGTTGTTATAACTTGTTTTAATTCTTTTTTTTGACAGGTTCTATTTGCAGAATAAAATAAAATTTCAGGAAAAAGTTTAGTTTGTTTTGTTGGTTCATGAGGTTTAATATCAATAGGCTTACTCCGCAAAAAACTAACCACAAACCCAGCCGCAACATCAGCCGCATATTCCTGCCAGTCATCATTTTTTTCCGAATTAGCCCAATCACAAATACTTTTGACCATCAGAAATCTAGGACGTGATTTAGCTTTATAGGCAGCCAAAGCAACACCATAACCTTCCATCTCCACACCAATAACTCTTGACCAACTATCTTGCAATGCTGGAATCGTCTTACTATCTGCAATTACCTTTTCACCCGACGCAACTAAACCCCAATGAACCTTTGGCGTTGCATTTTGACCATCAGGACGAGCAATTATTGGTGACATTGTTACCGAAAAATTTCTGGTTGCCTCCAAAAGTTCATTATCAGGACGTTGCACTTCATATCGCCGTTCTGTACCAGTATCAGTTATTTTCCCTTGCTCATAACCAACAATTTGGTCAGCTACAATCAAATCTCCCAAATGGCGATTATCTCCTTTCACACCACCCATGATACCGACAAGAATAACAATACTTGGATTAAAACCAGCAATCGCTGTGGTGGTTGCTATACCAGCCGCAACACTCCCCATTTTTCCCACACCCACTAAAGCCACCCGATAATAACTTTCCGCATTATCGTGTTGCAAATCAAAAACATCTTGCTGAATTTGTTGGGATTTGTCCAAATAACACCGAACTGTATCTCGTTCTTTATCAAGGGCTGTGATTATAACTATATCTGCTTGTTGATTTTCGTTCATATAATTTTTAAGGTTGGCAAAAGGATGGAAATTCCCCCTCACCTTTCAAGGAGGGGAAATAAGAGGAAAGGTTGAAGTTGTCTTACTTTATTTCTTAAAAGAAGCTAAAATATGAACCTTAAATCGCAAACTGATCATAAGCCTTTTCAATTCCAGCCAATTTTTCTTCCATACCCATATCCTTACCTACACTTGACAACTCCTCATAACAAGGTACTTCAGTGTTACGGTATAATAAACCAATAGGTAAAGGCTCCCTTTTTGAAGCAATATCATAAGCATCTACCATATTAATTGGGTCATGTTCCTGTTGAGTTGGAAACAACTTAGTAAATTTCTCTTCCAATGGAATTCCATTTTCATGAGTAAGTAACAATATTCGACCCGGATCATCTTGATGACCTTGAAAGAAATTTGGGAGAAAAACTGGACAGCGTTGAATGATATTAACTAAGCTGAATCCTTTATGATCATGGGCAGCTTTGATAGTTGCATAGAGATGATTAGGATTCCAATCAACTGTTTGAGCAACAAAAGAAACATTGGCAATCCCAAGCGTTGTTGTCAAAGGATTGTGAGCTTCTAATACAGCCCCTTCAGGATGAGTATTAGTCTTATAACCTATTGGAGTTGTTGGAGAAGTTTGTTTTTTAGTCAGACCATACACACTATTATCAAACACCAACACGGTCATATTCATATTGTAACGCACCGCATGGATCCAATGTCCAGCACCAATAGAATAACAATCCCCATCCCCAGTAGCTACCCAAATATCTAACTCAGGTCGTCGAGATTTGATTCCACATGCTATTGGCAATGCCCTGCCATGCAAACCATGAAAACCATAAGTTCCCATATAATGCGGTAAACGGCTTGAACAACCGATGCCGGATACAGCCACCGTTTTTTCTGGTGGAACCTGTTTATCTCGACAAATTCTCTGCACAACTGTTAATACACCATGATCGCCACAGCCGGGACACCAACGAGCTTCACCACCTGCATAATCACCCAAAGCAAAATAACGAGTTTTAATGTCAAGCGACCAATCTGATTTTAAACCAAACATTTATGCTTCTCCTTGGTTGAGGCGACTTTGTAATTCTTCATAAATTAAACCGGGTTGCATTGGCTGACCATACACATTTGACCAACAATCAATATCCACCAAAGTTTGGGCTCTCAATATAGTTGCTAACTGACTATAACGGCGATTTTCTGGAGTTATGAAAGGAGCATCTGCCTTATCACTATAATTTATTTCTATCGTTAACACATTGGTAAATTTAGCAAATATATCTTTCAAACCCGGTTCCAATGGTGATAAAAAACGTAAATGAATGGAAGATACTTTATAATCCTTCGCTTGCAATTTACCAACTGCTTCTTCAATAGCTCCCAAAGTTGATCCCCAACCAATAACCAATAAATCACCTTCCGCTTCACCATTTATTTTAGGTGGTTTTAAAGTACTGGAAAGAGTAGCTAATTTACGACTTCGCATATCACAACCACGTTGATTAGACTCACGATCATAAGCAACTTTACTCTTTTGAGTATGAGCTAATCCAGTAAGCACATATTGACCATCAACTTGACCAACGATAGGACGAGTTGATAAACCAGTTTTTTCATCCCAATCAAAAGCTGGCATTCCTTTAGTCCATTCCGATTGATCAATAGGAGAGGCTAACCATTCGGCTTTTGCTTCAGGACGTGGATAAGGCTGTACACCAGTTGCTAAGTTGGCATCAGTTAGTAAAATAACTGGGGTGCGAAAAGCTTCGGCTAATTTACGAGCCATTATCACAAAATGTAAACATTCTTCAATAGTTGCGGCTGCAATAACAATTTTTGGAGCATCACCGGGTTCACCGTATAAAGAAGCTAGTAAATCCCCTTGCTCAACTTTGGTTGGTAAACCAGTTGATGGGCCACCACGTTGCACAACACAGACAACCAGTGGAACTTCGGCCATAACTGCCAAGGCTAACAATTCAGTCTTTAAAGCTAAACCGGGACCTGATGTTATTGTGCAAGCTGTTTTGCCGGCGAAAGAAGAACCGATTGCAAAACCGGCTGCTGCAATTTCATCTTCAGCTTGATGGATAAAACCACCAACCATATGATAAACTTCAGCTAAATAATGAGAAGCAGATGTGGCTGGAGTTATTGGATACATGGCAACCATATCCATGCCAGAAGCCATGACTCCCAATCCCACTGCTTGATTACCACTGGTAACAATCATTTTTTCTTCAGAGTCTTCGGTTCGCCAAGGCGGAACATTATAATGAAACTCTAAATTATTTTCCGCAAAGTCATAACCAGCTTGAAATAATTGCTGATTTAACTCAATAACTTTTGTACCTTTATGAATAAAAGTATTTTTAATTTCATGATATGCTTTTTCAACATCACGATCATAGATATGGCACAGCATACCTAGCACAAACATGTTCTTGCCCAAACGGGGTTTTGGAGTCAGTTTTAAACATTCTTCTTCCATTTGGACTTCATGCACAATCAAACCATTATCACGAAATTCTTGTAAGGCAGTCTTATACTGCTCCACGATTTCGGGATTTGGATCGGTAAGCCATTTACTTTCCAATAAAATGACCGTACCTTTTTTATAGGCATAAGTTGCGATGCGGGAATACAATACTTGTTCGTTCAGTGCCACCACAACATCAGCAGCATCGCCCATATTGGTCATATATTGCGAACCAAGGCGAATTCTTATTCCACTAGCTCCGGCTGGGGAACGAGCTGGTGGCTTTATTTCGGCGGGAATTATTTCAACAGTCCAAACTCCATTCCCCATTTTAGCACTTATAGTACCGAAAGTTTGGCCAGCTTTCTGAGCTCCTTCTCCAGAATCACTAACAATTTCTACAATGTGTTCATTAATTTCTTGTCTAGAAATCGGATTTCCCATATTTTTTCCTCAATATTCAAACTTACTACTATAAATTGAGTTAAAATACTAGTTTTTCAATTGAAGCTAAAATTCACAATATATATGTAACTATCGTAGGTTTTTTAAATTTGTATCTTGCAAAGTCAATCATAATGTTATATATTTTATATAAAAATAAAATTGGTAATACCATAATATTTTTTTTGTATTTTTGATCATCCTTAATATTTCGCAGATTGGATTCCCTCTTTTTCATTCACTTGTTAAAAATTATCCGATGTTTAAGATTAAAATATTATGAAATAAATTATATGAATGAAATTATTTTGTTATAAACTAGTTAATATTATTGGAATGAAAAATGATTTAAAATTTATAGGTAGAATAAAATTCATTCCTATAGTTTTTCAGATAAATAATTTCACTAAAAACCTCGCAGGTTTAACACGAATGTATTTTTATGAATGTCTATATGTAAATCCCCGACTATTAAATTATGTTAAATATTTTTAAAACTAAACCTTTAATTCAGCAACCATTAGTTACCAATAAATTGGCAGTTAAGCAATTATGCCATCCAGATATTGATTTTGATGAATTGTCAACAGGAATTGATAACGTACACATAGATGTCCATATAAGCCCACATTTTATCAAATTAACAGACGATCTAATAACTGATTTACTAACGGAACGTAGCAGTAGTAAAAGGCGTTTTAATGATAAGCCTTCTAAAATGGTATGTGGTAAATTAGATGATTTTAATAGCAGTTATTCTCAAATATTAAAAGCTACAATCCATAACGCTAAGGAAAATAAACAAGTAAATCATATCCAACTGTTTCAAGTTACTGTGATTAAATTTATATTGGAAACTGTCCAATCTAATTTAGTAATATTATTGCAAAATTTAAGAGCAAAAGCATCTAAAAATAATAGTATTAAGTTAGAACTTTCAGAGCGTATCACTTGGATTAATCAAAATAAAAACAGTTTATTATGTCAAGTTACCAGTGAAGTTTTTGCCCAATTACTTTGGGTTGAAATGAGTCCAATTAACAAGCTGCGAGAATCTCTATTAGGACTGGGTTGGACTATCCCAAAAGAAGTTTTGGTTAATCCTTTGTTACAAAGTCCAAGTACTCATGATCATGAAATGATGATGAATAACTACATATTAATACCACAAACATCTGATGATAATTATAATTTTAAAAAACTTGATATTTTAATTGATGGATTATTAGAACATATTGCTACTACACATCAAATAAAAATTAATATTGCAGAAACAAATCAATTCACCAATGACACAATATGTTTCTCTTGGCAAGATGTTCCAGCTAATATGGAAGAATTATTTGCTACAGAAATAACTCAACAAGCTCAAGAATTAGAAGATGAATCATCTGAAAAATATACTAATATTGCACTTAAACTACAATCACAACAACAAGCAACAAAACTGTTAGAACAAGGATTACAACAGTCCAAAATAATTTTAAATATTCTAGCTGCTTATGAAACTCCAAATTTGTATAAATTTTACTTTAAGTTAATTAAACCTGATTTGATTTATCAAGCTCTATGTGGAGAAATAGATGATGAAATTGTGGCCAAAAAATTACAAAATCAGTTAAGAATCAGAACATTACGTTACTCAGATAATAAGCCAATATCTATCAATAAACTTAAACAGACTAAAAAACATTTACAACAAATAGTACGTAAACCAGATCAACAAGTATTAAGACGTTTTATCATTGATTTTATTGCTTATAGAAGAGATTTAAAATATCGTTATCTTATTAATGATGTTACAGAAAAAATAAATTTATTAACAAATGAAGCTGATGTACAATTATCTCGTAGTAACAATATGTTATACGAATATTTTGAGCCGGGAGAGCATAAAAATAGTATTGAATCTATTCGATGCCACGTTATTTTGAAAGCTGATTTACGTGGCTCAACTACCATGACGGATGAATTGTTTCGGCGTGGTTTAAATCCAGCAACCCATTTTAGCAGAAATTTTTTTAATCCAATCAGTGAATTAGTTGAAATATTTGGGGCAGAGAAAGTTTTTATTGAAGGTGATGCAGTTATTCTTAGTATATTTGAATACCATAAATTACCAGATCAATGGTCAGCAGTTGCAAGGGCTTGTGGTTTAGCTGCTCATATGCTACAAGTAGTTAATAAGCAAAATGAAGTGAGCCGAAAATATGATTTGCCAGAATTAGAACTAGGAATTGGTATTTGTTATTTGTCAGAATCTCCCAAATTTTTGTATGATGGTAAACAACGTATTATGATCTCACCAGCTATTGGCACAGCAGATCGGTTATCTTCTTGTTCATGGAAATTGCGGAAAAAATATGCTAATCAACCAGATTTATTAACTAATGTTATGGTCTTTCAACAAGCACCGGATGATGCTTTCAAAGGAGAAAAAGGCATGACGACCTTTCGTTACAATCTCAATGGAGTAGAACTAGGACCGGAGGCTTTTAAAAAGTTGCAAAATGAGATGGCTTTAAGACAAATTAAAATTCGTTTGCCTGATGATGATTATAAAACTTCATTTCATGCTGGTTATTATCCAGATGTTAGAGGTAATTCACATGAAGTTATAATTCGTGAGGGGCAAGTTAAAATTTGGCAAGAAGAACATGAAAATTATCCTATGACAGATATAAAATACTATGAGGTAGTTACCAACAAGAAAATTATTAATACTATTAAAAAGTTAGGATTTTAATTTTATTAACTTGATGTTACACTCGACTATCAAGTTTTCAAAAAATATATTCCACCGATTTCATCGGTGGCTATTCACATTTAACCTTTTCAGGGTTTATGAATCAATTACTAGAACAGGTGTTCGTTACTGGAAAGAAATTCAGTGGAGAAACATATTATATAACTAGTTTAAAAACCAGTACTTACCATTTATTGAGGGGGAGCAATTACTTATTTTATACTTAAATTAATCTTCAATTATGGACAATATTGCTGTAGCTGCTTGTTGACTGGCATTACAACGTAAAATCTGATGTAGTTCAAGAAATTTCTGTTGTAAAATCTTAACTTGGTCTGGATTATCCAACCAATGCAATACTGCAATACCTAAATTTTCTGGAGTAACTTGATCTTGTAAGAATTCTGGAATTAACTTTTCTTGGGCAAGAAGATTGGGCAAAGAAAAATAATTGACTCGGACTAATAGCTTGGCTAACCAATAAGTTATCCTTGCTAACCGATACGATACTACCATAGGTCGTTTCAACAACATAGCCTCTAAACTAGCCGTTCCAGAAGCCATAAGCACAACATCAGCAGCAGCCATAGCATCATGTGCTTGTCCGTCTAATAATGTTAATGGCAAATTAGATGCAATATCAATATGTTGTAAAAATAATTTGCGTATATTAGTATTAGCTAGTGGCACTATAAAATGTAAATCAGGTCGTTGTTTCCATAACCAACGAGCAGTGGATAAAAAAGGTTTAACTAATTTACTTACCTCATTATAACGACTACCGGGCAATAATGCTATCTTAATTCCAGTAGTTGGTAATCCCAGTTTAATTCGAGCCATATTCTGGTCAATTTGCAAAGGAATTTCATCTGCCAAAGAATGTCCCACAAATTTAACTGGAATGTCATGTTTTTTATAGTAATTTTCTTCAAAAGGAAACAAAGTCAGCATTAAATCACAAGCTTGAGCTATTTTAGGCAATCTGTATTCACGCCATGCCCAAACCGAAGGGCTAACATAATGTACAGTAGGAATGCCGGCTTGTTTCAATTTCTGCTCTAAACCAAGATTAAAATCGGGAGCATCTATACCAATAAACACTTCGGGAGGATTGTTTATAAAATGATTTTTTAAATTATCCCTGCATTTTTTTAAGCTAGAATAATGTTTAATTACTTCTATTAATCCCATTACTGACAAGGTTTCTAAAGGATATAGACTATCAAAACCAGCAGCAATCATTTGTGGACCGCCTATACCTTCAATTTTAGCATGAGGATAATGAAGACGAAGCTGATGAATGAGTCCGGCTCCCAATATATCACCAGACATTTCACCGGCAATTATGCCAATACGCATAGTTTTCTCTTTTTAATTCTTAATTATGAATGCTTAATTCTTAATGAAAATCAATATCAAATATGTATAAATATAACTAATTTAGTTGAAGAATGCTATATTTAAAATTTATGATTTTTTAACCATATTGCAACTTTCTTTTTTAACTGCAACCGTTCTTCTGCATTTAAACCATTTGGATCAAATCTATGCTGCTGATGTAAACTTAACATTAATTGTATATCTGTGGTTCGAGTTATAGAAATGCGTTGTAACCACTGGGTCAAATTTTCACCCGATTGTCTAACGTAATTTTTTTCATCAAGATATTGTATTATTTGGTTAAATTCAGAATCATCTCCAACCATTGCTATTGATTCTTGTTTGTGTACATGAGAAATCCTTTCTCTTAAATATAATCGCCATACTAAAGCTAAAATTAGAGGTAAAATAAGCCATAATAACCAACTGTTGTTACCATCTTCATCATCAGTCCATCGCCAATACGAAAATTTATAATGTAACCAAGAAAAAACATCATAGATTGGTTCCCACCAAGCTGCTTTATCTTCTTCAAAATCTACCCAAATGGCTGGAGTATTGTCAATTTCCTGCCAACGTCCATCAACATAAGCAATTGTCCAAGCATGAGCATGTCGCCTACGTACTATATAAACATCTTCCAAACCACTATATTCTGTGACAGCATAACCAGAAGTATAACGAGATGGAATGCCAACTGTACGCAATAATAATGTGGTAGCAGTAGCAAAATATTCACAATGCCCAGCTTTAGTGTGTTGTAAAAAAGATTGGAGTGGAGTAGCTGATTTAGATGTAGTTAAATTCAGAGTATAACTAAAATTTTGTTCAAAATATTGAGCTATAGTAGCTAAGGCTTGAGATGGTTGTTGATTGGACAAATTTAATTGTTTTGACAATGCTAGTAAATAGTTTTGTTCTTTCTCCGGCAATTGTAAATCATACTTGGTTGGTGTGGCATCTAATGGAGTGCTTTGACCGAAATGAGCGGTGTAAATAGCTAATTCTGGCCCCTGTTCTACCTTAATCGCTCCAAAATTATTGGTTTTCAAAATTGGCACAACAAAATTAGAAATTTGCTGACTTCCATTAGGGATTGGTAAAATACCTTTACCTCTATTTAAATAACCAGAAATTCTGACTTTATCGTTTATTTTTGGATAAGGAGTAAATTGCCAAATTGTACCATTTCCAGTTGGAGAAATTGTTTTAAAAACAGGTTGTTTAGCATACCAAGTTGTACCAAAGTATAAATTATAACTTGAACTGCGTAAATTTAATGGAGTTGTTGTTTCAACTCGCAGTAAGATTTTATCTGACTGTTTAAGACGGCCAATATCTCCAATTGCAGTATTTTGTTTATATGGGTCTTTTTTATTAAGAAAAAAATCTTCCAACCAATCCAGTATTAAAATTTCTACTTCAGTTTGTAAATTATGTAATCCCAATTGAGTATTATAAGCTGAAATTGTAGCTACCATAACTAATAACAGCCAATGTAAACTTGTATAACGTTTAGGACGAATTGTCCATAATCCCCAAGCAATTAATAATATCATACCAGCAAAAAACCAAGTTCCACGTCCAACACTAGCAGCTAATAAACATACCATAATATAAGGATAACTTAAATTAATTGCGGCATTATTAATAGCGACACCTTTGGCTTCTTGGCGGCGTAATGAATAAAATAGGCTGGTTAATTTAACAGAATTTTGGATACTATAAATTTGGATGGTTAACAATAAAAATAATATTATGGGTAACCAACTCAGCAAAGTCATAAGTCCATGCAGAGATTTTTGATCAAATAGGTAAATTGCAACTATAACTAAGGCTAAAGAACTCCAATCAGTTACTCGGTTAAAATCTTTGTCAGATAAGTTCCACCGCCAATTAACCCAACGTGCTGTTTCTAAAATTATTGCCATTGGTATAGCAACAATTAATAAGTGGATTTGCCAACCCCAAAATATAACTGTGCAACCCAACAAAAATGGTGGAGGGGTCATAATAACTTGGTTATTGTAATTTCTAATTCTGAAAAATTAACTGGTTTTTTAAAATAGGCATTAGCCCCAATTTCTAAACATTGTTCTTCACTACCAGTTACTACTAAAGCGGTTATCGCAATTATTGGTATTTCAAAACCTTTGGCTCTTATTGTTGTGATTGCTTCAATACCATCCATTTCTGGCATTTGGATATCCATTATAATAAGATCAATATTTACTTCTAAAACTTTTTTAATCGCTTGTAAACCGTCAAAGGCAACTATTACTTGATAACCTTTACTAGTCAATAATTCAGACAAAGAATCTGTAACTGTGAAATTATCATCTATCAATAAAATAGTTACGTTTTGTTGAGATATTGCAGTTAAATTATTTTGTACCGGATGTTCTGGCTGCCAAGGTAATGAAACTGTGAAACTACTACCTTTCCCCACTTCACTTTCAAGGGTTATACTACCACCGTGCATTTCTACAAAACGATATACTAAAGATAAGCCCAACCCGGTACCGCCTTGAATCCTATCTAAACCTCCATTTAATTGTACAAAAGGTTGAAATAATAGTTCCATATCTTTATCAGCAATACCAATTCCAGTATCAGATATAATTAAATCAACAGCTTCATGCTCTGGATAACCACAGACTGTTAAATTGACTGAACCACCATCAGGAGTAAATTTAATTGCATTAGTTATTAAATTAAGTAAAATTTCTTTTAAACAACGTTCATCGGCTTGAATAACGGTTATTTCACTATAAGAAGTGTTGAATACAGAAATATTTTTTTCGTTAGATAGTTTGCTGGTTATGCGTTGACAGACATTAGCAATAGTTTCAATCATAACTGAAGTTATATCTAAAGTAACTTTACCAGCATCAATTTTAGCAAGAGACAAAATACCGTTAATAATTGCTAATAATTTATTACCATTATCTGTAATTGTTTGTAAAAATTTAATTTGTTGTTCATTTAAAGTTTCATAAGCTTCTTCTTGTAAAGCATCAGTTATTCCTAAAATACCATTCAATGGAGTTCTCAATTCATGACTTATATTTGCTAATAATTCATCTTTAAGACGAGAAGCCTGAGATAATTGTGCATCAACAATCGTTAATTCAGTTGTACAGTCTGCAAGTTGTTTTTTTAATAATTCTGATTGATTTATTTCATTTATAATTCCAATTATTTCATTTTCTTGTTGAATATAAAAATGTTCAGCCATAAAAAGCTCACCATTTTTACGCTGCATTTGAAATTCAAACTTAACTCCTAAAGAAGTATTTAATTTTTTAAGAAATTGTTGAAAAGTGTCATTATTAATATGTAATATACTAACATTCTGTTTGATAAGCTCTTGTTCTTTATAACCAAATATATTTTCAACTGCATAATTACAAGCTTCAATTTCATTAGTTTGTAAATTAATAGTTAAAATAACTTCACTTAGGTTAGATAATATTTCTTGGGGTATTGTATTGGTCATCATAGTTATTTACTTTAAGGAATTAAGTTATATAAACTATTTTAAATGTATTTTTTTATATATGATATATTTTTATTTGATGGTCGGTTTCATTACACCGACCCTACAAGCATTTGTTAAATATTGATTTTATTGTTATCAACAGAATTCGTTATAATCAGGATATTTTTGTTACATATCAAAAAGCAACTTAAGGAATGAGTATAACAAATAAAATTAATAGATGGAATAAAATGATAATACTACGTTTCTTTTTTGGGTAGTTTTTGCACAAACTTAGCGAATGTCCTAAAAATCTATTTTAAGTATCAAAAAAATAATAGATTTATAACTTAAATAATATTAGGTTTTCTTAAGAATTTGGGAGTACAAGGTCCCCTTGTTTTAACTTAGTAAAAAGACCTTGCTACTCCAAAAATCTGAAAAACTATATTAAAACTGATTGGTATAACTTTTTGTTTTAACTTTACCTTTAAGAAATAGAATATTAGCTTTGATTTTCTCAGTTGTCCAAGTCATAGTAGTGCCGGACAAATTATCTAAACCAAGCAAAGTCCCAATAGTACCAGTATCAACACTTCCACCAGTCACCTTAGTTGGTTCTCCTAATATCTTAATAACTTCTTGCTCTGTCATACCTTTTTCAACTTCAGCAAAACTAGTATAGTTAAGTTGTGGAGTAGCACAACCACTTAATAATACTAACAATATAAATATATATCTTAAATATGCTAACATAATTGCTCCTTAATTAAATAATTTCTTTGTACGAAATAAAAAAAAGATTTTTAATAGTTTATCAAATATCAAGAGAAATCCAAAAATGAAGACCACCTATTCACTCAAATAGGGAATTATCTCATTTAAATTGGCATCCTTCAAGAATATAGCATTTCCCGATTAAATAGATTACAGTAATACAAAATAAATAATTGATATTTTTATAGAATTTAATTAATAATTAACCATTCATAATTAATAATTGCTATAATGTTAGTTTAACAGCAATTCTCGTTGACAGTTATTTCAGGAATGGAACGAAGTGGATTTCCCGAAACGATTGCTAGATATGGGCTTCTGGAAATCATTTTCACTCCATTCCCGAAACAACTATTCACTACTTTTGCGTTAATATTAAGGAAACCATTTTTTTATAACATAATTATCAACCGTTTCAATCACTACCATTAAGTTAAGAGCAAACATAAAGGACTGTCAACTTAAGTTATGTGATGATTTGTAGGGGTAGGGTAATCCCTTGTGGTTACCCAAAATTAAATCCTTATTTAGTAATTACTCACTGAGTGTAGTTGTAATTTAATGTATTATATCCTATTGTGCTGATATAGTTGGCATAGCTGACGGAGCAAAGGATAACTGGAAGTTTTTTTGAGCAATTCACTAAAAAATTTGTGTAAGATTTTTATCATGTTAGTGAATATATCAGTGATAGTGCAGATGCTATCTGTTACAAAGTATCGAACGACGTTAAGAATGGTTAGAAAAAAATTTGGTAAAAATAAACTACATAAACTTAATAAAGTAGGACTTACGCATTGACAAAAGCTAAAAAATATTAATTTTTTGTAAATTATATAGTTATAACTTATTATTGTTCCCAAACTCCTGTTTGGGAACACAATGCCGTTTATAGCTCTGCTTTGAATTGAGGTAAGATATATCATTATTAACGACGAAGCGGAGCTTCTTGGCAGTGCGTTCCCAAACAAGAGTTTGGGAACGATATTTAGATATTTAAACGGTTTCATTAAATGTTTGTCTTGTCAATGCGTAAGTCCTATAAAGCCATAACATATATAGAAAATCATAAATCAATATGGTATTAAATAACCAATAGTTTAACATTAAATTACAACTACACCTTCTGTACCACCTATCAATAATAGCAGTGAACAAGCCATTTGTATGAGTACTATTTTTTGAAAAAGTGACTAAATGGTTTTCGTTCTGTCCAAAACCTAGCAGGTTTCACACGAATGTATTTTTATGAATGTCTATTACTACAAAATAAATCGCCATTCACTGTCAAAAGCACGCTGATAAACAAAATAAACACTTATCATAGCTCCCAATGCAGTGGCTGCTGAAATCATTAACATAACAACAATTTGATATTTAGCTGCTTGCACTGGATCAGCACCAGCTAATAATTGTCCAGTCATCATACCGGGAATAGATACCAATCCGACTGCACTCATAGAATTGATAGTTGGAGTGAGTCCAGCCATTAACGCAACACGGATACTTGGAAGTGAAACCTCCCAAGGATTACCACCAAATGCAAGAGCTTGGTTAACTTCGGTATTTCGTTTTCGTAAATCATCAAATAATCGTTCTAATGAAAGTGCAATTCCATTCATAGAATTACCAAGTATCATACCGCCCATAGTAAGAAAATAACGTGGATCATACCAAGGATCAACCTGAACAATTAATCCTGTTACCGAAAACGCAACTGTTACACCAGAAATAAATACTGCACTAACTGTAGGTAAATAAAGATTGGATGGTTTATGCCTAACACGCTTGAGCAGTATTTGTGCCGTCATTAATATCATAAACAAAAATACTCCCAATACTATCCAAACAGAATTAGTGGTGAATATCCAAGTAAGAGCTAAACCCAAAGCGATAAGTTGAAGATAGGTGCGTAATGTAGCAATAACCAAAGAACGTAACAATCCCAGTGACATAAAAACTGAAATAACACCGGCTATTATTATAAAAGAGGTAGCAAGTAATAATTCAAGCCAACCAATAGTTTCTGCATTCATATTTCACCTTGACAGCCTGATTTTGTTAATTAAATATTAACTTTGGTGCAGTCTTTTATGATTATAACCAATCATTTGGATTGCATATAGATTTACATGGCATACTAAAAGTTTGCTTATCTTCTATCCGTAAAGCAGTCAAGGCTCCACCCCATACACAACCTGTATCAAGTGCATAAACATTATTATCCGCATGATAACCTAATGAAGCCCAATGCCCAAAAATAATTTGAATATTATGCTTGTTAGGCCATGTAAACCAAGGTTGTTGTTCATTATTTTGCTCAACAAAAATAGGTGAATCTTTTTTCTTCAAATTAAGTTTTCCATCAACATTGCAATAACGTAATCGAGTTAAGCAGTTACTAATAAAACGTAACCTTTCCCAACCCTGAAGTTTTTTTGACCATCGGTTGGGATTGTTGCCATACATATTGGCTAAAAACTGTTGATATTTTTTGCCCTGTATAACTGTTTCAAGTTCACTAGCATATTGAGAAATTTGAGCTAAGTTCCATTGTGGCAATACACCTGCATGGACAAGAGCTATTTTTAAATCAGAATCATAATGCCAAAATGGACGGTGTCGCAACCATTGCAATAATTCTTCTCGATCTGGAGCCGATAAAATATTTTCAAGTGTATCTTTATCCTTAAGTTTTGAATTTCCATGTGCAATTGCAAGCAAATGTAAATCGTGATTTCCCATAACTGTAACAGCTTGTTTTCCCAAATTTTTAACAAACCGTAACACCTCTAGAGAGTTTGGACCTCGATTAACTAAGTCACCAACAAACCATAGAATATCTTGTTTTGGATCAAAGTTAATTAATTTCAGCAAATGTTGCAAATTTTCGTAGCAACCTTGTATATCACCAATGGCATAAGTTGACATATTAATTTAGTTATGAATTATATGAAGTTGGACGTGTCTGGATAATGTAATATATTCCACCGATTTCATCGGTAGCTATTCACATTCAATCTTTTCAAGGTTAATAAATCAATTGTTAATCCCGAAGGGATGAAACATGAATAGCCATAGCTGAAACCTATGGTACTTTAAAAAAATCAAAAGGAGTTTGAGGACTATAAGTTTTTCAGATAAATAATTTCACTTAAAACCTACGAAGTTTCCAAAACCTCGCAGGTTTCACACGAATGTATCTTTATGAATGTCTATAGATTCTCTATTTTGAATAAGTTCAGATATATTTGACAAAGTAACATATTGACCATTTTGGTTTGCATTACGAATAAAATGACGAACTATTTCTTCATGTGAACCATCAATGGCATATGGTTTACCTAGTATGTATTTCATGCTATTCTATGAGTTGTGTTAGGTAAAAAGGTGATATAGTTTTTCAGATAAACATTTCGGCCAAAAGACCTTATTATAACACATATTTTTTATAAATGTACCTTTTCATTTGTAACTGCCATCCCTATTCAAGAAACAATATCATTAAGTTATAGTAATACCTTCGCCAATGTCAGAATTCATTGTTTCGGGAAATCTGCTTCGCTCCATTGGCTACGGTATTGTTATAGATAACCAAACATTATAGCAATTCTTAATTATGAATGCTTAATTATTAATTAAAATCTATAAAAATATCAGATTCTTACTTAATATAACTGTAGTCTATTTAATTGGGAAATGCTATAAACTTAAAATAATATGAAAATTGACAACAATAAAACCATTTTAAAAAACAATTACTTTGCCCATCTTTCAAATATAACACTAGAAAAAGCTATACAACGTACTTTTACCTTACATAAAGGAGAAGAGGTAAGTATTGGCGGTGACTCGGAAGAACTGTTGTGTTTAGTTAAAGGAAAAATCAAAGTTGCCAATACAGTTATTGACACCAATGACGCTCAACCTCTACCATTTCCAAATCTACCTGAAACGTTAACAATACATGCTATTGATGATGCTGTTGTTTGCCAAGTTAATGGTGAAGAATTGAATGCGAATGCCGTTAAAACTGAATTGGAATTAATTACTTTTGCTGCTTGCCCTTACGGACAGCGTACTTTAATCACTCTGTTATACACTAATAGCCCTCATAAACTGACCGTTATTGAACCTGGCAATCTACCAACATGGTTTAAACAAGTATCACCACTTGGAAAAGTACCAATACTGCGAGTTGGAGATGAGAAAGCTATATTTGAATCTTCCGTAATAAATGATTATTTAAACCAAGTAACAGACAATTATTTACTGCCTAATGACTCTTTACACAGAGCTTTATGTTGTAGTTGGATTGAATTTTGTTCCACTTGCTTATCTGATTTTATGAATATCATTGTAGCTCCATCAAAGACAGCATTTAATGAGGCCAATGACAATTTTTTGAAAAACCTGCAAATTTTAGAGCAACAAGTTGATGAAAATGGGCCTTATTTTGTTGGTGAGCAGTTTACTTTGGTAGATTCAACGTATGCTCCACTTTTTCTCCGCATGGAACATTTATCTGAAATAGTTGATTTTTATACAGCAACAGAATTTCCTAGGATTAAAAACTGGAGTAAAAACTTGTTAGCTCAAGAAGCAGTGCAAAAATCTGTTATAGGAGGAGATTTTTCTAAAATATTCCGTATGTTTGTCCAAAAAATGGGAAAAGATGGTTACGTAAATAGCTTATGCAAATAGGTAATTATACTTTAAAAAACAATGTTATATTAGCTCCGATGGCTGGTATAACGGACAGCCCATTTCGGCGTTTATGTAAGGAAATGGGTGCTGGAATGACAGTCTCAGAGATGGTTTCATCGAATTCTTTGCTGTGGGGTAGCACTAAAACTTTACGTCGTGCTTGTCATGATGGTACAGACTCAGCTCATTGGGTACAAATTTTAGGAGCCGATCCCAAATTGTTGGCTAAAGCTGCCCAGCATAATGTTGATAATGGAGCTGAAATTATTGATATTAATATGGGCTGTCCAGCTAAAAAAGTTTGTAATACAATGGCTGGTTCTGCCTTGCTTAAAGATGAAAATTTGGTTGCTGATATATTGGAAACAGTGGTGAATTCTGTTGAAGTCCCGGTTACTTTAAAAATTCGTACTGGTTGGGATAAAGAGCATCGTAATGGGTTGCGGATTGCGAAGATAGCAGAGCAGGCTGGAATACAAGCTTTATCTGTACACGGGCGTACTCGGGCTTGTAAATTCACTGGTGAGGCGGAATATGATACTATCGCAAATATTAAAGCAAATAGTAGTATTCCTATAATTGCTAATGGTGATATTGACAGTCCAGAAAAGGCTAAATATGTGTTAGATTATACTGATGCAGATGGAATTATGATAGGGAGAGCTGCCTTTGGGCGGCCATGGTTATTTCAAGAAATAGTTCATTATTTACAAACTGGAACCAAATTACCTAGTCCAACTGTACAAGAAATTCGTGATATATTATTGAAACATTTGGAAAGTTTATATCAATTTTATGGAGAATATACTGGAATAAGGATGGCACGTAAGCATTTATCTTGGTATAGTAAAAGACAACGGAATGGGGCTGCATTTCGTAATGTTATCAACCGAGTAGATACAAGTACCGAACAAATAAGTTTAACTAAAGAGTTTTTTGCTCGTTCTGCAGCAGCTTCAGAAGTAGTCGGAAATTAAATGCTATTCAGCTAAAAACTTAAATTGATTTAATTAAGCTTAAGTTAAAGCCTCATTTCATAACTTTAAAAACTGTCTGAACCATTGAATTATAGCAAATTATATTGGTTGACATAATAAAACCTCGTGTGTAATAATTAATCTATTGCTGGATTACACTTTGCTAATCCAGCTTAAATATGCAAAAAAATATTATGGATAAACTTAAATAAGGTATTGTTTTTAATGGAAGAAAATGAATTAGAAGGTGAAGATAGTTCTGAAAGTATTTATCCAAATGCAACGGTTAAAATATCTAAAGAGCAGCTTAGTATTTTTGAACTAAAAAGAGAATATGAAACATACAAAACCATTATTATAGCACCTGATTTTCAAAGAGAGGACATATGGATTCATAAACAACAATATGAATTAATTGAGTCTATTTTAATGGGTATTCCTATTCCAATAATGTACTTTTTTGAGGATAAAGAAGGCAAGAGACAAGTTGTTGACGGAAGACAAAGATTAACAACTGTGTTTGAATTTATGAATAATGAATTTGCCCTCAAGAATCTGAAAATACTGCAAGAACAAAATGGTAAAAAATTTGATGATTTAGAACCTATTTTACAAGGTACAGTGGAAAGATACCAATTTTTAATCTATGTTATTCAACCCCCAACACCTGAAAATGTAAAATTCGATATTTTTGATAGAGTTAATCGTAGTGGTACAAAATTAAATCATCAAGAAATGCGTAATGCTTTGTATCAAGGTAATACCACGGATTTATTAAATAAATTAGTTGAATTAGAATGTTTTAAACAAGCTACTGGTAATGGTATAAGTAACACTAGAATGAAAGATAAATATATAGTTTTAAGATTTTTATCTTTTTATATATTATACAATGAATTTTGGATGAGTAATAATATAGGACTTACGCATTGACAAGACAAACATTTAATGAAACCGTTTAAATATCGTTCCCAAACTCTTGTTTGGGAACGCACTGCTTAAGAAGCTCCGCTTCGTGCGTTAACAATGATATATTTTATCCC
>JAUCGL010000116.1 GCA_030378105.1 Candidatus Halobeggiatoa sp. HSG11
ACTTATGGTTACCTTTCTTTTGTCAGGCTGTCAGGGGCAGACACACAGGTCTGCCCCTACAAAATACAATATATTTCAATATGGTAGGGGCGAACCTATGTGTTCGCCCTGCTCAACGCAAATGGCAGTGACCCTACATAATACGTTTTCATTTCAAGCACTCCGCTTAACTATTTTTTCAAATTTAAGACCTCTCACTTAGTCACGGACTACTCGATTTCAACTTCGCCTCTCCTTGTCTTGCAGCAATTGAATGAAATCAATTCCAATGATATAATACATTATAAAATTCAAATCTCTAATTAAGAGTTAATGGTTTGAACTGATTAAAGTATTACTACAAACAATAAACTATTCAACATGCAAACCTCTAAATCTATTCCGAACGACTTTATTCGCCAAATTATTGCTGAAGATTTAAAAATATCTCAAGTAGTTACTCGTTTCCCACCAGAACCAAATGGTTATTTACATATTGGTCATGCTAAATCAATCTGTTTAAACTTTGACATTGCCACAGAAAATGCTGGACGTTGTTATCTACGATTTGATGACACTAACCCAAGCAAAGAAGACCTTGAATACGTTGAAGCAATTAAAGCCGATATAGCTTGGTTGGGGTATAGCTGGACTGAATTACGCCATTCTTCAGATTACTTTGAACAGCTTAATGAATATGCCATACAACTCATTAAAATGAACAAGGCTTATGTTTGTAGCTTGACTGGTGAACAGATTAAACAATATCGTGGAACTTTAAAAGAACCGGGTGAAAATAGCCCTTATCGTGATCGTTCAGTAGCAGAAAATTTAGAAATGTTTGCTCGCATGAAAGCAGGAGAGTTTGCTGATGGTGAACATGTTTTACGAGCTAAAATAGACATGGCAGCACCAAATATTAATTTACGTGATCCAATTATTTATCGAATTAAGAACTTACCACATCAAATGACCGGAGATAAATGGTGTGTTTATCCAATGTATGATCTAACTCACTGTTTATCCGATGCAATTGAAGGAGTTACTCATTCACTTTGTACTTTGGAATTTGAAGATCATCGACCTTTATATGATTGGTTTTTAAATGTTTTACAAACTCCATGTCATCCAAAACAGATAGAATTTGCTCGTTTATCGTTAAACTATACCGTTATGAGCAAACGAAAGCTACAGGAATTAGTTGAAAACAAACTAGTTAGCGGTTGGGATGATCCACGAATGCCAACTTTAAGTGGAATGCGAAGAAGAGGTTATACACCTGAATCCATAAGAGATTTTTGTGACCGAATTGGTTTGACCAAAAATAATACCAATATTGAAATGGGAGTATTGGAAAATTCAATTCGTAGTGATTTAGACCCTAAAACAGCTAGAGTCATGGCAGTTTTAAAGCCGCTTCGAGTAGTTATAGAAAATTATCCAAAAGAATCTGAACAGTTAGATGCTCCATACCATCCCAATGATCCAAGTATGGGTTCTAGGCAAGTGACTTTTTCTAAAGTTATTTATATTGAACAAGATGATTTCCTTGAAGAACCACCGAAAAAGTTCTTTCGCTTGGCTCCGGGACGGGAAGTTCGATTGCGTTATGCTTACTTTATCACTTGTCAAAATGTGATTAAAGATGAAAATGGGGAAATAGTTGAGTTGCGTTGTACCTATGATCCAGCTACTAAAGGTGGTTCTGCCCCTGATGGTAGAAAGGTTAAGGGTACAATTCATTGGGTATCAGCAGAACATGCAGTTTCAGCAGAAGTTCGTTTATACGACCGATTGTTTAACAAGCCAAATCCGGGAACTGGTGGAACTGATTTTAAAACTGCTCTTAATCCTCATTCTATAGAAATTTTACCTGCTAGTAAAGTTGAAGCCAGTTTAGCTCATTCTAAAGTTGGAGAACGTTTCCAGTTTGAAAGACAAGGTTATTTTTGTGTTGATAAAGATTCGGCAGAAAAATTAGTTTTTAATCGGACTGTCACCTTGCGTGATTCTTGGGCTAAGATTGAAAAAGCTAATAAATTGAGTTAGTTAGTTTTAATTCCTTTCAGGATTTGAACAACCCCAATGGAGTTAAACTTGAATAGCCATAGGTGAAACCTATGGTACTGCCATTTGCGTTAAGCAAATTGATTAGGAACATACATAAAATCGACAACTAGACTTGATAGGTTTTGGAAACCTGTCAGGTCTTATTCAACATTGTGGAACTTGTTTCATGCACGTTTTCTAACGACGTAAAATAGCCAACCATCGCCAAAGATTAAGTAAACTAGCCAACGAGCTTGCGACATAGGTTAATGCACAGGCAGTTAAGATTTTACGAGAAGCTAACTGATCGGGTTTGGAAATATATTTGGCTAAAATTGGTAAAGCTCGTTTAAAACTAGCATCCCATTCCACTGGCAATGTTACAAAATGAACTATAACTGAGGTTCCCAAGCTCATTAATCCTCCCAAAAACATCAAAATACCTAACGCTGGAATTCGAGTAAAAATTGCAACAACCGGTATCATCATCATTAATCCAGCCCCAATCTTTTCAGTTATTTGAGCAACTTTCACCAATCTGATTCTTGTTTGAAATGGCTTATAATCAATATGATCTTGAATCGCATGGCCAACTTCATGAGCAGCCGTAGCTACTGCTGTCAAAGATTTACCCTCTAAATTAGGTCGAATCAAACGTACAACTTTATCAATTGGATCGTAATGATCACCAGTTTCACTTATTTCTACTTTAACATTATGTAGTTTAAGCTGAGTTAATAAATGTTGAGCAAATTCTCCACCAGTTCCGGGGAAATCTTTACGAGGACGACTATATTTGGTTAATATTTGTTTAGCCCACATTTGAGGCCCAAATATAACAACCACAAGTAATAGTAAAAAAATAATAATAAACATTATGTTAATAATAGTTTGGGTAACTTCTCATTATCCACTGGTAGAAGCCAGAAAAATAAGTTCAAGTAATTGTGGAATTTGTTCAGTATCAAATTATATACTGTGTTTTCGATAGGTTTTTTCAAGCTGGCAAGGTAGAAGCTGATTGATAGCTTTGCCAATGAGCTTAGAATTTAAGTTGCTTAATAACAGCTTTATGATACAATAAGGCATCATTAAAATCAGGAATAAGATATATGTATGCAGTAATAAAAACCGGTGGCAAGCAATATAAAGTGTCACAAGGTGATACTCTTAGAGTAGAAAAACTTTTTGCAAATGAAGGTGATAACATTGAATTTAATGATGTGTTATTAGTAGCTGATGGTGGTAAAATTGAAATTGGTAGTCCTCAAGTTGATGGTGGAAAAGTAACCGCAACTATTGAAGCTCATGGGCGTGGCAAAAAAATTAAAATTATTAAATTTAAACGACGTAAACATCATATGAAGCAAATGGGACATCGGCAATATTACACTGATGTTAAGATAACTGATATCATGGCTAATAATATTTAAGGAAAAAATATGGCACATAAAAAAGCTGGCGGTAGTAGTCGCAATGGACGAGATTCCAATTCAAAACGTTTAGGCATTAAGCGTTATGGTGGTCAACAAGTTTTATCTGGCAATATTTTAGTACGTCAAAATGGTACTAAATTTCATCCCGGAGTTAATGTTGGTAAAGGCAAAGATGATACCTTATTTGCTACCTCTGATGGAATTGTTAAGTTTGAAATTAAAGGCCCAAAAAATCGAAAGTTTGTCAGTATTTTACCAGCCTAAAGATTGTCTGAATCAGAATTTACAGGGTCATAGACTCATGTAAATTACTGATGTTCTTAAGTAAAACTTCCAACCATATCATTTCTTGTTGACAATGTGATTTCTCACTATACTCAACTTACTTCCAAATCTCAAATTTGCAATAAGCTGAAACATATTTTATAATTCGCAAGCTAAACTATTCAATTTAACAGTAACTCAGTCTATATTGAGGATTATGAGTGACATTCCGCTAACTATATTGTTTGGCATATTATTTTTATTAATTTTGATTTCCGGTTTTTTTTCTGCATCTGAAACAAGTATGATGGCAATTAATCGCTATCGACTACGGCATTTAGCAGCAAAAAAACATCAAGGAGCTATTCGTGTAAGTCAATTATTAAAACATCCAGAACGACTTATTGGAGTCATTTTATTAGGCAATAACTTTGTCAATATTTTAGCTTCATCAATTGCGACAGTGATTGCGATTGAATTATTAGGTGAAGCTGGTATTGCAATAGCTGCTGCCTCATTGACAGTTATAATTTTAATTTTCAGTGAAGTAACTCCTAAAACAATCGCTGCATTGCATCCAGAAAAAATAGCATATCCAGCCTCATTAATCATTAAACCACTGTTAAAACTTTTTTATCCTTTGGTTTGGATTTTGAATTACCTTTCAAATAAAATATTAAAAGCAATAGGTATTTCTGAAATAACCCAAGATAATCAACGGTTAAATTCAGAAGAGTTGCGTACCGTAGTTCATGAAGCTGGTGGTCTGATTCCCAAACGACATCAACAGATGTTATTAGGAATTTTAGATTTAGAAAAAGTCACCGTAGAAGATATAATGGTACCACGCAATGAAATAGTTGCTATTGATTTAGATGATCATATTGAAGTAATAACTGAACAGCTATCTAATTGTCAACACACAAGAATACCAATATATAAAGAAAACATAGATAATGTTGTTGGAATAGTGCATTTGCGGAAATTATTATCACTGTTTAAACATAATGAATTTACCAAAGAAGCGTTAAAAGAATATGCTCGGGAGCTTTATTTTGTTCCAGAAGGTACGCCTTTACATACTCAACTATTGAATTTTCAAGGCCACAAACGTCGTATCGGGTTAGTTGTTAATGAATATGGCGATATTCAGGGCTTGGTTACTCTGGAAGATATTTTAGAAGAAATTGTTGGTGAATTTACTACTAATCCAGATGCTCTTAGTTTAGATGTTTATCCTCAGGATGATAATAGTTTTCTAGTAGATGGTAGTATAACAGTTCGAGAATTGAATCGGGTTATGCAATGGGACTTGTCTACTGATGGCCCTAAGACCTTGAATGGTTTGATTTTAGATTATTTGGAAGCTATTCCAGAAGCCGGCACAAGCTTAGTGCTAACTGACCATCCAATAGAAATTGTACAAATGGCAAATAATGCCGTGAAAATGGTACGAATTTTACCTAAAGGCAATGGTTAATTATTAATGGTTAATTAACTTCAAAAAATCTGTTAAGCTTTTGGGTTTTTAATTGAGAATTAATTAAGGAAATATTATGGAACTTGTCTGTCCAGCCGGTAATTTGCCTTCATTGAAAGCTGCGGTTGATAATGGAGCTAATGCCGTTTATATTGGCTTTCGTGATGATACTAATGCAAGACATTTTGCTGGCCTTAATTTTACCGTTGCTAAAATGGAACAAGGTATTCGTTATGCTCAAGAACGTAATGTACGAGTTTTTATAGCGATTAATACCTATCCGCAGCCTAACGGTTGGTCACGTTGGCAAAAGGCTGTTGATCATGCTGCCGATTTGGGAATTGACGCATTGATTTTGGCCGATTTAGGAGTGTTAGATTATGCTGCTAATACCTTCCCAGATTTACCACTTCATTTATCCGTACAAGGTTCAGCTACGAACTATGAATCTATCAGCTTTTATCATCGCCATTTTGGAATTCGCCGAGTGGTATTGCCAAGAGTTTTATCTTTGCCACAGGTAAAAAAAGTTATAGAAAATAGCCCAGTAGCAATAGAAGTGTTTGGTTTTGGCAGTTTATGCGTTATGGTGGAGGGTCGCTGTATTTTATCTTCTTATGTAACTGGAGATTCACCGAATACTTTTGGAGCTTGTTCACCAGCCCATGCCGTTGAATGGAAAGAAACTCCACAAGGTTTGGAAACTCATTTAGGCAATGTATTAATTGACCGCCGAGGTGAAAATGAAAATGCTGGCTATCCAACTCTATGCAAAGGTCGATTTAATGTCGGAGATGATACTTTTTATGCTATTGAGGAACCAACGAGCTTAAATACATTAGAAATGTTGCCTCAATTACAAGCAGCCGGTATTTCGGCAATTAAAATTGAAGGCCGACAGCGTAGTCCAGCTTATGTTGCTCAAGTAACTAAAGTTTGGCGAGCCGCAATGAATCTTTGTGAACAAAATCCGGCTTCTTATCAAGCTAAAGATGATTGGTTAGCTCAGTTAAGCAAAGTATCGGAAGGTACTCAAACTACTTTGGGAGCTTATCATCGTCCTTGGCAGTAAAAGTGAATAGTGAAAAACTAAAAGTGAAAAATTCGGTATCCTTCATATTAACACAAAAATAGTGAACAGTTATTTCGGGAATGGAGTGAAACGAATTTCCCGAAATCCATATCTAGCAATCGTTTCGGGAAATCCACTTTGTTCCATTCCCGAAACAACTGTCAACTGCTTTTGAAGGATGCCAAAAATTCTTATAAAAAAGTAAATTATAAATAATATTTATCATTTTTAACTATATAAATCAGCAATTTTAAACTGTTATAAATTAAATAATGTCTGAAAAATTAAAAGTAGTGTTATGTTGGCATATGCACCAGCCGGCGTATTTTGATTCATGTAGCAATCAGTATAAATTACCATGGACTTATTTACATGGAATTAAAGATTATGTGGATATGGCGGCACATTTGGAAGCGGTTCCTAATGCCTGTGCAGTGGTGAACTTTGCTCCAACTTTGTTAGAACAGATTGATGATTATGTTAAACAAATTCAAGCATTTTTACGTGATAGAACTCCAATTCTTGACCCTTTATTAGCTGCATTAAATAGTGAAAAAATTTTTACTCCTTTCTTGGGGCAAAAGTTACACAATAATGTTGAAAATATTGAACAAGTTGATCCTAAATATCGAACATTAGCAAATGCGTGTTTAGTTTTGATTGAACAATGTATGCGAGCTAATGAAGAACGCTTGATTAAACGTTTTAAACCTTATCAAGAGCTAACTGAACTAGTAGTTATTATTAAGCAAAACCCCAAAATTTTAGCTTATTTAGATGAACAGTATTTAATTGACTTGTTGATGTGGTATCATCTAGCATGGTTAGGTGAAACTGTACATCGTTCTGATGCTAGGGTAAAAAAATTAATTGATAAAGGTCATAAATTTACCAAAGCTGATCGATTACAATTGTTAGAGATAATAGGAGAATTGTTAGGTAGCATAATTCCTCGTTATAGAGCTTTGGCAGAAGCAGGACAGGTGGAATTATCGGTTACTCCCTATGCTCATCCTATCATGCCATTGTTACTGGATATTAATTCAGCTAGAGAAGCAATGCCGAATGTTACTTTGCCTAATGAAACTCATTATCCTGATGGTAGAGAACGGGTACAGTGGCATATTCAAGAAGGAATCAAAGTATTTGAGAAACATTTTGGCTTTATTCCACAAGGATGTTGGCCTTCTGAAGGAAGTGTTAGTGATGCTACTGTGCGATTGTTGGAAGAATACGGTATTAAATGGGTTGCAAGTGGTGGCGGAGTATTACGTAATAGTCTGCAAAAATCTGGATTAGAACATTTGTCATCACATCAACCATATAATCTACCTAATAGTTCAGTACATTGTTTTTTCCGTGATGATAATCTATCGGATTTAATTGGTTTTGAATATTCCAGATGGCACGGTGATGATGCAGTTGCTAATTTTATCTATCATTTAGAAGGTATTGCTAACAATAATAATGATGCTAAAGTTGTTACTATTATTTTAGATGGTGAAAATGCTTGGGAATATTTTCCAAACAATGCTTATTATTTTTTAAGTGCTTTATATGACAAGTTATCAAGTCATTCTGATTTGGAGTTAACTACTTTTGGGAAATGTCTTGAGGTTGAATCTGCCGAATTGCATAATTTAGTAGCTGGAAGTTGGGTTTATGGTACTTTTTCCACTTGGATAGGGGATCCGGATAAAAATAAAGGTTGGGAAATGTTGATAGAAGCTAAACATAAGTTTAATCAAATAATTTCCACTTTAAATCCAGAACAACAGAAAGCCGCTATCAAACAATTAGCAATTTGTGAAGGTTCAGATTGGTGTTGGTGGTTTGGTGGTGAAAATCCATGTGAAGCAGTGCGAGATTTTGACCATTTGTATCGTTTACATTTAGTCCGTTTGTATCAACTTTTGGGTGTTACTCCACCAGAACATTTAAATCATGCTTTTACTCATGGTGGTGGGAATCCTGATGCAGGTGGTGTGATGCGGCGTGGTTAGGTCGTTTAACCTGACAAATTTTTAAAACCAATTAATTTTAAAACTCATTTTTAAATTTTAAAAAATATGAAAAACTTACGAATTAATGCAATTAAACGCTTCCAAATATGGGGGCTAACATTTTTAATGTTTTTGACACCAATGGTATATGCCAGTGGTGGTCATTCTAAAATTCCTGAATATTTTTTATGGATTGCAGTTTTACTTCTACTAGCGAAAATTTCCGGTTTTATTGAAAAAATTAAACAGCCAGCTGTTTTAGGTGAATTAATAATGGGAGTTTTATTGGGTAATCTGGTTCTGATTGGTTTCGGAGTTTTTGAACCGTTGGAACATGATCCAATTATCCTATTTTTAGCTGAATTAGGTGTAGTGATCTTACTATTCCAAATTGGTCTGGAATCTTACATTGAGGAAATGAAAAAAGTAGGATTACAAGCATTTTGGGTAGCTTCAGTTGGAGTGGTTACACCGTTTGGTCTTGGTTATGTGGCTGGTATATGGTTAATGCCCGGTTTAGATCCTAATGCCTATCTATTTTTAGGAGCGACTTTGACCGCAACCTCAGTGGGTATAACTGGTCGAGTATTTAAGGACTTAAATAAATTGCAAACTAAAGAGGCTCAAATTGTATTAGGTGCAGCAGTTATTGACGATGTAATGGGATTAATCATTTTGGCAGTTGTTTCAGCAATTGTAACAACTGGGGCTGTTAGCATGACCTCAATCGGGATTATAACTGGAGAAGCTGTTGTATTCTTAGTTGGTGCATTAGTATTAGGTAGTTTATTTGCTCCTAAAATCAATTATTTCTTTTCTTTGATTCATAGCGGTTATGAAACCAAATTTTCCATTGCGATAATTTTTTGTTTGTTATTTGCATACCTAGCTCATTTAGCTGGTTTAGCTCCAATTGTGGGAGCATTTGCTGCTGGTTTAATGTTGGAGCCAGTACATTTTAAAATGTTTGAAAACTTGCCTATAACTAATAAGATTCAAACATTGATGGTTAATACTGACCAAGATACTTGTGCGAAAGTTAATAAAGAATTAGATAATTTTAATGAATCACATTTAGACCGTTTAGTTGCTCCATTAGGTAGTTTCCTTGTACCTATATTCTTTATCGTGACTGGTATGCAAGTTGATTTAACAACCCTATCCGATCCTAAAATTGTGGGAATTGCTTTGGTTATAACTGTAATAGCATTTATTGGTAAATTAGCTGCTGGTTTGGTTGCAGGGCCTGGAGTTAATAAATGGATTATTGGTTGGGGTATGGCTCCACGAGGTGAAGTTGGTTTAATTTTCGCCATGATTGGTAAACAGCTTGGAGTTATTTCTAACGAACTGTTTTCAGTGGTCATTATAATGGTTATTTTAACCACTTTATTGACTCCACCTATACTTAATCATTTATTACGGAAGCAGGAAGCTTAAGTTTATAGATATTCATAAAAATACATTCGTGTGAAACCTGCGAAGTTTTGGAAACCTCGTAGGTTTTAAGTGAAATTATTTATCTGAAAAAGTATAGCAGGTTTTTTGGAGTCATCATTACTTTATATAGGACTACCAGTTTAAAAAACTTGATAGTCGAGTATTAATAGTTTTAAATTAACTGACAACCAATATGGCCCTATTATTGCTATTGTTTGGTAGAATAATTAAGATAAGCACCAATTTATCTAGTCAGCAATTTTCGGAACCTATGAAGAAGTTCATTAACTGGTATAAAAAAACGTTTTCTTAAGTAATAAAAGTCGTGGTTTTAATATAAAATAAGAGTTATTTAACTTGCCCCCTAAACATATCTCTCATCTTTTGATACCGATTGCATTAGCATATATTTGGTTGGTTTATTTGGGAGAATATGCTTTTGAAAAAGGCTATAATACTATTATATATCACAATAAATGCTGTGATTTAAGTTGATTTACAATGTGGCAACAGGTTTTTAAATATCTTATCAAACAATATTTACCTATACCTTACGTTTTATTTTGAACTACCAAATAATTATTTGAGTTTTAATGGTTTTTAAAAAGTGTATGGTATTAAATTATTTCATAAAAATACATTTCCAATTGCATTTCTTTAAGTCCTAAAAATTGCTAGTATATATACTGGTTTTATCTGATTTAATTTATTCTTAAAAACAAAAATTCCAATTTACATGCAAAATATAGCTAACATTGAACTTAAAAAATTTAAAAAAACTTTAGATATGGTACTGGACTGCGTATTTATGTTTGATGCTAATACGTTTAAATTACTATATGTCAATCAAGGTGTTATTAAGCAATTAGGCTATGACCAAAATGAATTATTAAACATGACTTTGTTAGATATAAATCCGTATTTAACAAAAAAACAAATCCAGCAATTTTTGACACCTTTAGTAGAGCGTTCCATACCGTCATGTACTTTGGAAACCATTCATCAACATAAAAATACTACTTTAATTCAAGTAGAAGCTTTTTTTCAATATATTCAAGAAGAAGATTTTTTTGTTGCAATAGTTCGTAATATAACTGAACGTAAACGAACAGAAGCAAAGCTACAACAAGATATTAAAAAAGCTGAAAATACTAAAAAAATAGCTGAACTAGCAAATCAGGCTAAAACTGCTTTTCTTGCTAATATAAGTCATGAATTACGTACTCCCCTCAATGGTATTTTAGGTTATACACAGATTCTTAAACGTGATAAAAAATTAACCAATAAACAAAGAGATAATATCCAAATAATTCATCGTAGTGGTGAACATTTACTGATGTTAATCAATGATATTTTGGATTTGTCTAAAATTGAAGCTGGCAAATTAAATATTATACCAATTGATTTTTACCTGCCGGGATTTTTGCAAGATATAGCAGATTTAATAAAAATGCGAGCAACTCAAAAAGGATTGGATTTTGAATATGAAATTTTACATCCTTTACCAATTGCGGTTCGAGCAGATGAAAAAAGATTACGCCAAGTTTTACTTAACTTATTGAGTAATGCGGTTAAATTTACTAATGAAGGAATTATTAGTTTAAGGGTGATTTATTATAATGGTAGAGTTCGTTTTGAGGTGGAAGATACTGGTATTGGGGTTCCAAATGAACATTTAGAAACAATTTTTTCGTCATTTCATCAAATTGGTCATCAACATCATCAGGGTACAGGTTTAGGACTATCTATAAGTAAACAACTGGTAGAAATGATGGAAGGAAAGCTGTTAATTTCTAGTTTATTGGGTAATGGTAGTATATTTTGGTTTGATATACCTATGACAGAAATTCAAGCTGCTGATGATGTATATCGACCTTATCAACATGAAACTATTATAGGTTATACTGCAACTGATGAAACCAACTCGCCATTTAAAATTTTATTAGTTGATGAAATATGGCAAAATCGAACTTTTCTGGTTAGTCTGTTAAAAAACTTAGGTTTTATCGTATTAGAAGCCAGTAATGGAAAAGAAGCTTTAGACCTCACGATTAAAAATTTACCAAATGTTATTATAACTGATTTAATAGTACCATATATGAATGATTTTGAATTGGTTCAGGAAATACGTAAATTAACTCAGTTACAAAAAGTAATAATATTTGCTACTTCAGCCGATGTATTTGAACAGCAACAACAGAAAAGTTTAGAAATTGGTTGTGATGAATTTATTGCTAAACCAGTTGATACAGAAGCATTATTGACTAAATTACAGAAACATTTACCATTAAAATGGGATTTTGATAACGAAAACTCCAAAGAGGCATCTGAAGATGTTGATATTGTTGGCCCATCTGCCGAACAAGCAGCTATTTTGTTAAAATTGATTTTAGGTGGTAATGTTAAGAAAATAATTAATAATGTTAATCAGTTAGAACAACAACAACCACAATTAACTCCGTTTTCTAATGAAGTCAAAAAGTTAGTAAGAAATTTTGCAATGTCTGAACTTAAACAATTTATTAAGTTATATACCTGAATATTATAAAAATTTGCTAGTCACACATAAATTAAATTCCAAACCCAATCACAGTGACATCATCCTGTCTATCATTATCACCTTTGTACTCATTAAAAGCTTGTAGCAGAGCTTGTGATTGTTTTGCAAAAGGTAATTGATAGTTTTCCAATAATATTTTTTTAAATCGTTTTTTACCAAACAAAAGATGTTTATCACCACCAAGTTGATCAGTAAAACCATCAGTGGATAGATAAAAAGCCATATCAGCTTCAATTTTAACTGTATGATTAGTGAATGTTGAATTCACATCAGATTTTCTATAACCTAAACTTTGTTTATTACCTTTAATCATCGTTAGTTGATTGTTATGAATATAATAAAGTGGTAATCTTGCTCCGGCAAAAGTTAAAATATCTGCTTGTACTAAACAAATTGATATATCCAAACCATCATCAGATTTGGCATATTCAGTATCCTGTTGGAGAGAAGTTTTGACCAAAAAATTGAGTTGCTTCAGAATTTCTGCTGGCGAAAGATAAACTTGCTCCCGAATAATTCTCCGCAAATTAGTTGATACAATCATAGTCATAAATGCACCCGGCACACCATGTCCAGTACAATCAATGGCAGCAACGATAAACCCATTCGCAACCTGTTCTGCATATACCATATCACCACCAACAATATCTCTTGGCATCCAGATAAGAAAATTATTGGGTATATAAGTTTTTACTTGTTCTGCATCAGGTAGCAATGAACTTTGAATCACTTTAGCGTATTGAATGCTTTCCATCATAATCTTATTACGTTCTTCAACTGCGGCTAATCTTATTGATTCTATTTGTAATTCTTTTATATGTAGATGAGTTTTTAAGCGAGCTAATAATTCATCTTTCGAAATTGGTTTAGTTAAATAATCACTTGCCCCAGCTTTCAAACCAGTTACCAAATCAGTTATTTGATTTTTGGCAGTTAATAACAAAATTGGCAATTCATCAATAGACCATTTTTCACGAAGCTTTTGAGTTACTTCATAACCAGTCATTTTCGGCATCATAACGTCTAACAAAATAGCATCCGGTTTAAAACCATTCGCTATAAAATCCAAAGCTTCTGGACCAGAAACAGCTTGTACAATATGATAATTTTGCAAAGACAAATAGTTATGCAGCACTTGTAAATTGACAGGTTCATCATCCACTATTAAAATATTAAACTTACCATCAAGTGCTTCATCTTTAACCGTTATCTTATCTGTTTCAACAGTTTGTAATTTTGATAAATGTCGTTTATCCATAGCTAATGGAGCAGCTTTTTCTTCAGCAATAGGCAAGGTCAATACAAATTGTGAACCTTTATTAACAGTTGATTCAACCCAAATTTTGCCGCTATGTAGTTCCACTAATTTTTTGGTGACAGCTAAACCTAGACCAGTTCCTCCGTATTCTCTAGCTGTGGAACCAGAAGCTTGTTCAAATGATTCAAAAATACGCTCTAATTTATCTGCTGGAATCCCAATTCCAGTATCAGCAACAACTATTTGCAACTGCTGCTCAATTATTTGGACAGACACTTTAATATAGCCATTTTCGGTAAATTTAATTGCATTGCCAACCAAATTATATAAAATTTGCTGTAAACGGTTTTCATCAGCTAAAGCGGCGGGTAAATCTGCTGGAATTTCGTTAATTAATTTTACCGATTTTTTAGCAACTAAAGTTTGGCTAAGTGTCAATACTACATCAACAATTTCTCGTAATGCAATTGGTTTAAGTTGTAATTCGATGTCTTGATGTTTAAGTTTAGAAAAGTCAAGAATATCATTAACTAATGACGATAAACGTTTGCCACTACCAGCAATCATAGTTAAATTATTTTTAGCTTGCCCAGACATTTCACCAGCAACACCGTCTATCAAGGATTCAGCAATTCCAATAATGCCATTGAGAGGTGTTCGTAATTCATGGGAAGTATTGGCTAAAAATTCATCTTTCAATTTATCATGTGCTTCCAAAGAGGTGAGTGCTTCATTGAGCTGAATTTGCTGTAAACCCATTTCTCCAAAAACTTCTGTTAGTCGAACCAAGAAATTCATGATAAATCTAACCTGTTTTTCCGAAGCAATTGGAACTCTTGCAACAGCTTCAAGATAGCTCTTTTCATCAAAGCCGAATTCTGCTGCTTGTTTACGGAAAAAATCTAAATCAGGAGGTGCAAGGAAAAACTGTCCCAAAAAGAAGTTAGCTACATGTTCTCCTTCAATTTTAATTGGAGCAGCAGCATCAACTAATCCGTTTGGACAGCGATATATAGCATATTCTTCACCTTCCATCATGCTGGTTACTAAGGAGGTATCGCTTTCAATACATCTAGCACAGGTGGTTGGATGTATGCGATGGTATTTGGTACAGGTATCTTGCCAACCTGAACCCAATAAAACAACAGCATCAAGGTCAATAATAGCATCAGCAATTCCAACTACTTCATAGAAATAGTCAAGCAGGGATTGAAGGCTTTTAAAATCAACTAATTCAGAGAATTTTTTCTTCTGAACTGATGGTGCTTTGAAAGTGAGTGGTTGAACGTTATTATCTTGTTTCATTTAATACTCGACTAGGATTTACGCTTTGGTTAATATAAATTATCTGATTATAACGTTTTGTGTGGGATAGTTTATAAAACGAGACTTAAGGTCTATAATATGATAGAAATCATAACAAATCAACTATAGTAATTCTTAATTATTAATTGTCAATTATTAATTGTCAATTAAAATCTATAAAAATATCAGATTCTTGCTTAATATAACTGTGGTCAATCCAATCGGGAAATGCTATATTAGACTTCTTGCATTAGACTTCTTGCAAAAGTAAAAAAAGCCAAAATAATTTAGAAATGAAATATGAAATAGCAAAAATATTAAGAGAAGAAGAATTTAAAAGAGCAGTAGGTGTAAGTAAAAAGATGTTTGATAAAATGGTAAAAATAATCAAGGAAAATTTACGTACATTTGGTCGT
>JAUCGL010000117.1 GCA_030378105.1 Candidatus Halobeggiatoa sp. HSG11
CAAATCATACTAACATTCATCTATCTATATTATACGTTAATTCTTTGATTAATAATATTTATTTTCTAAACTTAATAATGATAAAGTTAGATAAAATGGGCAATTATCAACTGGTAATTATTGTCATTTTATGCGATAATATAAGAACTAAATCACTAGAGAGTTAATAGCAATGGATGATAATAAAACCCAAAATTTAGCAGCTACTTTAAAACAGATTGAAAAGCAGTTTGGCAAGGGAGCTGTAATGCGGTTAGACGATGTTGATATAGCCGATGTGGAAACTGTATCTACTGGTTCATTAGCTTTGGATATTGGACTTGGTGTCGGTGGATTACCTAGAGGAAGGGTTGTTGAAATATATGGTCCAGAATCTTCGGGAAAAACTACTTTAACTTTGCAAGTTGCTGCTGAGATTCAGAAACTAGGTGGATTAGTAGCATTTGTGGATGCTGAACATGCCTTAGATAGTAATTATGCTAAAAATATTGGGGTTAATGTAGGTGAATTATACTTATCTCAACCAAATGATGGAGAAGAAGCCTTAGAAATCACCGATACTTTGGTGCGTTCTGGAACTTTCGATTTAGTGATAATTGACTCGGTGGCAGCCCTAACTCCTAAAGCAGAAATTGAAGGGGATATGGGAGATTCACATATGGGTTTACAAGCCCGTTTAATGTCGCAAGCTTTACGAAAACTTACTGCTAATATTAAACGTACCAATACGTTAGTTATTTTTATCAACCAAATTCGCATGAAAATTGGAGTTATGTTTGGTAATCCAGAAACAACTACTGGTGGTAATGCTCTCAAATTTTATGCTAGTGTGCGTTTAGAAATACGTAGAATTGGTGCTGTTAAACGTGGTGATGAGGTTATTGGTAATGAAACAAGGGTTAAGGTTGTCAAGAATAAAGTAGCTCCTCCTTTTAGAGAAGTTATATTTGACATAATTTATGGAGAAGGGATTTCTCGTGCAAGTGAGTTGATTGATTTAGGAGTTAAGCACGATATTATTGACAAAGCTGGTGCATGGTATAGCTATGGTGGCAATAAAATTGGCCAAGGTAAAGAGAATGTAAGGGTTTATTTAAAAGAAAATCCAGAAATAGCTAGTAAAATTGAGCAACAAATTCGCGAAAAATTATTGCATAAAAAAGAACCAGAAGCAGCTCCTCCAACTCCTACTAAAAAGGGTGGTAAAAAAGCATCTTCCTAATATAGAATAAAATGCCTCTGCTACTTACTAAATTTTTTGGGTAGGCATTTATAACCTATAATGGAATTGAATGTAAATATAGCATTTCCCGATTGGATGGACCACAGTTATATTAAGCAAGAGTCTGATATTCTTATAGATTTTAATTAATAATTAACCATTCATAATTAATAATTGCTATATATAAGTTAATCCGGCATCCTTCAAAAGCAGTTGACAGTTATTTCGGGAATGGAACAAAGTGGATTTCCCGAAACGATTGCTAGATATGGGTCTCGGAAAATTCGTTCACTCCATTCCAGAAATAACTATTAATCCTGTGTACAGCTTTTTATTAAGTTATTGATTATATGATTTTAATCATGTAAATCAATACTTAAAAAAGTTGTACTTACCATTAATTCTATCAATCCTCCAATGATAATACCAACCGTGTAACAAATTAAATCACTCCATAAAAAAACATGTCCAATTATTAAAGCCACTAAACGGTTTTGACGAATATTATCAATCCAAGGTTCATGATATAATTGACTTAATTCAATACAAAATGAAAAAGATAAAGCGATTATTATAACTTTTATTGTTGAAAGAGTTGGAAACAGAAAACCAATTATAAAAAAAACCATTAATGCCCATAATGTATCACCAGCATAAGTAACTATAAAATATGGTAATGAGTAACGTCTGGAGGCTAAACCTAACACAATAACAGTTATAATTGCTAGTGCATAAACAATACGATTTCTGTGTATCAAATTCATAATAAAATTTGTGTTTGACCTTTAAATAAATCTTTTGATTAAACTTTCTTACTTCAAGCTCATCTTATTCTTCATAACGAAATATTTTTTGTAACAAGTTATCCAGAGTTTGACCAATGCTGTTGTGTTATCGCTGAACGTAACTTAAAAATCAGTAAATATCAACAGAACCTAACCTATTTCAAATTATAGCATTACCGTATATAATAATACCCTATTACCAAAAAATATTGAACTCATAAATAAATGCCAAATTTTGTCCATCTACATTTACATACCGAATATTCGCTTTCCGACAGCCTCGTTCGCATTAAACCACTTGTTAAATCAATCCATAAAGCTGGAATGCCTGCTTGTGCAATTACCGATCAAAATAACCTATTTGGATTAGTTAAATTTTATCGTGCTGCTCAAGCTACTGGTATTAAACCAATAATTGGAGTTGATGTATGGATATACGATGACGAAGAGCCAAGCCGCCTAGTACTGCTATGCCAAAATAATATTGGTTATAAAAATCTCACTCAATTGGTATCTCGCAACTATACCGAAGGCCAGAAAGATGATATTCCGTATTTACATAAAGAATGGTTGCAAGATAATACTGATGGATTAATTGCATTATCTGCTGGTAGAGAAGGTGAAATTGGCAAGTTATTACTAACCGGACAAGATGCTAAACAGCAGTTGGAATATTGGAATTCCTTATTTCCACAGCGATTTTATTTGGAATTACAACGTACTGGCCGACCCAATGAAGAAGAATATATCCATGCCACAATAAACTTGGCTTTAGCCACTAACACGCCAGTTGTTGCCACTAATGATGTAAGATTTTTAACCAGTGATGATTACGAAGCCCATGAATTACGAGTTTGTATTCACGATGGCAAAATAGTTGCTGATCCCAATCGGCCTAAAAATTATACTCCTCAGCAATATTTACGCACTTCACAAGAGATGGAGGAGCTATTTGCTGATATACCAGAAGCAATTGAAAATACTTGGTTAATAGCTAAACGCTGCAATTTAAGTTTAACCTTAGGCAAAAATTTTCTACCAGATTTTCCAATTCCAGAAGGCCAAACGATTGATGAATATTTTCGACAAAAATCCCGAGTTGGTTTGGAACAACGGCTGGCTTTCCTATTTGATAAAACGAATGAATCTTTTGTTGAATTAAGAAAACCTTATGATGAGCGGTTAGCAATAGAATTAGACGTTATTTTGCAAATGGGTTTTCCCGGTTATTTTTTAATTGTGGCAGATTTTATCCAATGGGCAAAAGATAATGAGGTTCCAGTTGGACCCGGACGCGGTTCCGGTGCTGGTTCGCTTGTAGCTTACGTGTTAAATATCACCGACTTAGACCCAATTCGTTATGAACTGCTATTTGAAAGATTCCTGAATCCAGAACGGGTATCTATGCCTGACTTTGATATTGATTTCTGTATGGAAGGTCGGGATGATGTTATTAACTACGTAGCAGAACATTATGGCCGAGAAAAAGTATCCCAAATAATAACTTACGGCACAATGGCAGCCAAAGCAGTAGTACGAGATGTTGGTCGAGTTTTAGCTCATCCACATGGTTTTGTTGATAAAATTGCTAAATTAATTCCGTTTGAAATTGGCATTACCTTAGATAAAGCTTTGGATAAAGAGCCAATTTTGCGTGGTCGTTATGAGCAGGAAGAAGAAGTTCGTTCTTTGATGGATAAAGCCCGTCAGTTGGAAGGTTTGACTAAGAACGTTGGTACTCACGCTGGTGGTGTGGTGATTGCTCCAACTAAACTAACTGATTTTACTCCACTTTATTGTGAACAAGATAGCCAAGATTTAGTTAGTCAGTTTGATAAAAATGATGTGGAAGCAGTTGGGTTGGTTAAGTTTGACTTTTTGGGTTTGCGAACTCTGACCATTATTAAATGGGCTTTGCAAACCATTAATAGATTCATTGAAACTCCAATAGATATTCTAAAAATTCCGTTAGATGATGCGGAAACTTATGATTTACTGAAACGTGGTGATACAACTTCAGTGTTTCAGTTGGAATCTGGTGGACTGAAAAAGTTAATTCGCCGCTTACAGCCAGATACTTTTGAAGATATTGTTGCTTTGGTGGCTTTATATCGGCCTGGTCCTTTGCAATCTGGGATGGTAGATGATTTTGTGGAGCGGAAACATGGCCGAGCTAAAATTGAATATCCGCATCCAGATTTAGCTCAAGTTTTAAAGCCAACTTATGGAGTTATCGTTTATCAAGAACAGGTTATGCAGATAGCTCAAATCTTGGCCGGGTATAGTCTTGGAGGGGCTGATTTACTCCGGCGTTGTGTAAGTGGTTCGACTCAAATAGTGGATGTTAAAACTGGTAATTTGTTTACCATTAAGGAAATAGCTACAAAACCAAAATATTGGTTGGGACGTAAAGTTTTTTGCCTTAATCTGCAAACTCAAAAAATTAGCCAACAAAAAATCACCGGTATTTATCCAAATGGGATTAGAGATGTTTGGGAAATAACTACTAAAACCAATCGAAAAATTAAAGCTACTGACGACCATTTGTTTTATACGTTATTGGGTTGGAAACCGTTAAATTCTTTTAAAGTTGGAGGACGAATTGGATTAACTAAAAATCTTCCTATTACCAATCAAGCTAAGATTTCTGATGCTCAAATAAAATTAACCGCTTATCTTATTGGTGATGGGCATATTCCAATAAAAAAAACAACTAGTAGCTATTTTTGTAATACTGATTCTAAATTAATCAATGATTTTAACAATTGTTGTAACGAATTATTTGGCTCATTTGCACCAACTGATGAACAAATTCATCTCGGTCGAAAATCAGTAACTTATGTTAGGATTGGATATTTATCAAATTTCAGAACATGGTTAACCAAACATTTAAAATCAGCTCACTCTAGAGATAAAGAAATTCCAAATTGGGTATTTTCGTTATCCAGTAAACAATTACAATTATTTTTAGGAATTTTATGGTCAACTGATGGCAGTTTTGATAAAACTATTGGCCACACTGATTACACTTCTACTTCTAAAGTTTTAATCCAACAAATCCAACATTTATTATTACGACTTGGTATTGTTGGTTTATTTAATATTAAAAGAATAACTTACAATGAAAAACCACATATTTCCTATAGGGTACAAATCACTGGCAAAGTAGATATGCTCAAATTTTGTGAGTTAATTCAACCATTTCTTAGTAAAGATAAATGGGAAAAAGCTCAAGTTTGTTATTTGAAAATTAAGAAGAAGATAAAAAATCAGTCTAAACATACAATTCCACCAGATATTATTAAACTAATTGCTACTGCTAAAAAAGACAGTCACATGACTTGGAGTCTGATTGATCAAGCAATTGGTATGAAAAAGGGTTCAATGGCTTCTGGATTAAATTTTAACAAAGAACCTACTAGAAGTTTATCTCGTCACAGAGTTCACAACTTTGCTATAGCTTTAGAAAATGAACAATTGCTAAAGATTGCAGAATCAGAAGTTTTTTGGGATGAAATAGTTTCAATTCAACATATTGGTAAAGAAGAAGTTTTTGATTTAACCATTCCAGAACAACACAATTTTATTGCCAATGATTTTATTGTTCATAATTGTATGGGTAAGAAAAATCCCAAGGAAATGGCTGAACAACGTTCTGTATTCACGGAAGGTGCTATTGAACATAAAGTTCCAGAAGAAAAAGCAACTTCCATCTTCGATTTAATGGAAAAATTTGCTGAATATGGCTTTAATCGCAGTCATAGTGCCGCTTACGCTCTAGTTTCTTATCAAACAGCTTGGTTAAAAGCCCACTATCCAGCTGCATTTATGTCTGCTGTTTTATCTGCTGAAATGGACAATACTGAAAAATTAGTGCCATTAGTTGAAGAATGCCGTAGTTCCATGAAATTGCAGATTTTACCACCCCACGTCAATGTTTCTGAATATAAATTTACTGTTAATGATGACCAAAATAAAGAAATTTATTATGGTTTAGGAGCTATTAAAGGAGCTGGTGAGGCTGCATTGGAAAGTATTATTACCGAACGAAAAGATTCTGGAGAATTTGCTGATTTATTTGACTTTTGTCGCCGAATTGATTTACGCAAAGCTAGTCGCCGAGTTTTGGAACCATTGATTAAATGTGGTGCTTTAGATAAATTAGGACCTAATCGAGCCACTATGTTGGCTTCGTTGGAAACCGCAATTAAATCAGCCGAGAAACATTCCAATGATAATGCTGCTGGGCAGAACGATATATTTGCTTCACCTTCACAGACAAAAGTTAAGAAAGATTCACCGTTTATTAAAGACATAACTGAATGGAAACAAGCTAAATATTTAAATGCTGAGAAAGAAAGCTTAGGATTTTATTTAAGCGGTCATCCAATTGAGCCGTATTTGTTTGAATTGTCTCAATTAACTCGTAATCGTTTGGCAAACATTAAATTGACTGGCAATAAACAAAGTATGCGAATTGCTGGTTTGCTGACTGGATTACGAACTAGTCTTAACAAAAAAGGAACTAAGATAGCTTTCTTAACTTTGGATGACAGCACTGCTAAAATGGATGTGAAGATTTATTCTGAATTATATGGAACAGTGCAAAATATTTTGGTTAAAGATACGCTGTTGATAGCGGAAGGAGAGGTGCGAGTTGATGATTATAATGGTGGTTATTCTATGACAGCTAAAAATATTACTACGTTTGAAACTGCTCGTGAGAATTATGCGAACCGATTGGAAATTAACATTATTGCTGAACAAACTGCGGATAAGGAATTTGCTCACAAATTAGTAGCAATTTTGGATACTTATCGTAAAGGACGTTGTTTGGTATTGATTAATTATAAATATGCGGATACACAGGTTGAATTGGCATTAGGAAATGAATGGCGAGTTAAACCAAATGCTGAGTTGTTGGAACAGTTGGAGGAATTGGTTGGGGATGGGAAGGTAAGGGTTATTTATTAATTACTTGATGTTCAAGTTTTTGATGTTATTTGGCTCTGCGAACATCATTTTTTAGTATCTAAATATGTAAGATATTGATTTTAAATTAAATTTGTACTTTGTACGCATAAAACAACATATCTAATTAAATAAGTTTCTTACAAAAAACTTGATTCAAGACTATAAAATGCCTTGATATAAACCTACCATTAACATCACTGCCATTAAGTTAAGCCGGAGTCCAAAATTTAAGTTTGGCAGTGCCAAGATTAATCTTGAACTCCTTAATGGGATGTTCTGTGTCTCGCAATGCGGAGTGTTGTTTAAAAACATTCTCAACAAGGATTTGGGGTATGTTAATAGCCTAATAAAATTATTTTTTGATATAAATCAATTAAATATCTATATAGTTTATATTAGAATGGATATGGAGATGTTAGTGATTATTTTAATTCAACAGTGGGAGTTTTGAAAATGAATATAAGAACATTAAGTATATTGGTTTTGTTGTTTTTTGTGCAGGGTGCGATGGCGGCTCCAGCAGATGATTTTGTTACTACTTGGAAGACGGATAATCCCGGTAGTTCAAATTCTACTTCGATTATTATTCCTACTACTGGTGGGGGATATAGTTATGATGTGGATTGGGACAATAATGGTGTTTTTGATGAGTTTGGTCTTACTGGCAATGTGACGCATAATTTTGGGGTTGCTGGTACTTATACGATAAGGATTCAGGGGACTTTTCCACGGATTTATTTTAATAGTACAGGAGATAAGCGTAAAATTTTGGATGTTGTGCAGTGGGGGAATATTGTTTGGGAGAGTATGGAGAGAGCTTTCTTTGGAGCAAGTAATCTGCAAATAAATGCTACAGATTCACCTGACTTGAGTAGTGTTACAAGTATGTCTTATATGTTTAGAGAGGCAACAGCATTTAACCGAGACATAAGTGGTTGGAATGTTGATAATGTTACTAATATGAGACAAATGTTTAGTGATGCATCTTTTTTTAATCAAGATATAAGTAATTGGAATGTTAGTAATGTTACTAATATGTATCGTATGTTTTATCAGGCAACAGCATTTAACCAAGACATAAGTGGTTGGAATGTTAGTAATGTTACAGATATGAGTTATATGTTTGTTCAAGCATCTTCTTTTAATCAAGATATAAGTAATTGGAATGTTAGTAATGTTACTAATATGAATGGTATATTTTGGAAAGCAAGTGTTTTTAATCAAGATATAAGTAATTGGAATGTTAGTAATGTTACAGATATGAGTTATATGTTTTACTATGCAACTGCTTTTAACCAACCCCTAAATGATTGGGGTGTCAAAACCAGTAGTGTAACAAATATGTATAAAATGTTTAGTTATGCATCTTCTTTTAATCAAGATATAAGTAATTGGAATGTTAGTAATGTTACTGATATGAATGGTATGTTTTCGGGTGCATCTGCTTTTAATCAAGATATAAGTAGTTGGAATGTTAGTAATGTTACCGATATGATAGATATGTTTAATGGTTCAACTCTATCAACCGCAAACTACAATGCTTTACTTGAAGGATGGAACGCTCTAACTTTACAATCAGGTATTGACTTTCATGGCGGCAATAGTAAATATACGCTTGGTTCTGCTGCTGAAACTGCTCGTAATAATATGACAAGTGGTGTAGGAGATAATTGGACAATTACCGATGGTGGTACCACACCTCTGGATGGCACTAGTTTTACTACCAAATGGAAAACGACTGCGGCAAGTGAGACTATCACAATTCCAATAGGGAGTGGTACTTATCTCTACGATATTGACTGTGATGATGATGGCACTTTTGAGCAGACTGGGATAACTGTGGCGGGCAGTTGTTTCTATGCCTCCGCCGGCGACCATATTCTCAGAATTCAAGGAACTTTCCCAGCTATATATATTAATAATGGTTCTGAAAAAGATAAAATTTGGGATGTTATGCAGTGGGGGAATATTGCTTGGGGAAGTATGGAGAAGGCTTTTTATGGAGCAAGTAATCTACAAATAACCGCCACAGATTCACCTGACTTGAGTAGTGTTACAAGTATGTCTTATATGTTTAGAGAGGCAACAGCATTTAACCGAGACATAAGTGGTTGGAATGTTAGTAGTGTTACAGATATGTCTCGTATGTTTAGAGAGGCAACAGCATTTAACTCAGACATAAGTAGTTGGAATGTTAGTAATGTTACAAATATGGAACAAATGTTTAGTGATGCATCTTTTTTTAATCAAGATATAAGTAATTGGAATGTTAGTAATGTTACAAATATGTATCGTGTGTTTTACAATGCCACTGCTTTTAACCAAGACATAAGTGGTTGGAATGTTAGTAATGTTACAAATATGTCTTCTATGTTTGAGAGGGCAACTGCTTTTAACCAACCATTAAATACTTGGAATGTTAGTAATGTTACAAATATGAGGCGTATGTTTTATAATGCAACTGCTTTTAACCAAGACATGAGTGGTTGGAATGTTAGCAATGTTACTGACATGTTTTATATGTTTATTAATGCATTTTCTTTTAATCAAGATATAAGTAATTGGAATGTTAGTAGTGTTATTAATATGTTTGGTATGTTTTGGAGTGCCTCTTCTTTTAATCAAGATATAAGTAGTTGGAATGTTAGCAATGTTACAGATATGTCCTATATGTTTTACCATGCAACTGCTTTTAACCAACCCTTAAATGGTTGGGGTGTCAAAACCAGTAATGTAACAAATATGTCTTATATGTTTATGATTTCTTCTTTTAACCAAGACCTAAGTAATTGGAATGTTAATAATGTTACTGATATGAATTCTATGTTTTACAATGCTACTGCTTTTAACCAAGACCTAAGTAATTGGAATGTTAGTAATATTACAGATATGAGTAGTATGTTTCGAGGTGCAACTGCTTTTAATCAAGATATAAGTAGTTGGAGTGTTAGTAATGTTACAAATATGTCTTCTATGTTTATGGGAGTGACGCTATCAACTGCAAATTACAATGCTTTACTTGAAGGTTGGAATGCTCTAACTTTACAATCAGGAATTACTTTTGATGGAGGTAATAGTCAATATACCTGTAGTTCAGCAGCAGAAACTGCTCGTACAAATATGATAGGTACAGATACTTGGTCAATTACTGATGGTAATTGTACAACAAAATTAGGCCAAACAATAACATTTACTAACCCGGGCGATAAATCACTTACTGAATCATTCAACCTTGGAGCAACCACAGACAGCGGCTTAACCATTAGTTACACATCAACCACCATCCCAGTTTGTACCGTTGGAACTACCACCGGCGACGTAACTCCAGTTACCATAGGCACCTGCACCATTACCGCCTCACAAGCTGGCGATGCAACCTATACTGCCGCAGCCGACATTACTCAAACATTTGCTATCAATGACATAACCCCGCCACCGCCACCGCTACCACCAATTCCACAATCCCCAACCGTATTCCACAACCTAACAATAACCAAAACCGGCAACGGAACCATAGAAGCAGATTACGGCATAAGTTGCGGCACTGACTGCGAATATGATTACGCCGACCAAACCGAACTTACCTTAATCGCAACTCCAAATACCGGTTGGATATTAGAAAGTTGGACTGGAGACTGTGACAATGATGGTTATGTCAGAATAAACAAAGATAAAAACTGTATCGCAACCTTCAAACAACAATACTCCCTTACCATCAACACAAAAGGTCAAGGAACAGTTGATAACTGCGGAACCAGTTGCACTCAAACCCATTTAGATGGCGAAACAGTTAACTTAACCACTGATTCAGAACTAACAACCGTTTGGAGTGGTGATTGCGATCAAAATGGCAATGTCACTTTGGACAGCAATAAAACCTGCACCGCTACTTTTACCAATGGCTATCCTCTTAACATTCATATAGAAAATGACAAAGGTAAAATAAAAACTGCAACCAAAGAATGTCAGACAGACTGCATAGAAGTTATAGCAGCTAATTCAACAATTACCTTAACTGCCGAACCAGAACATGAATGGATACTTGGCAACTGGTCAGGTGACTGCGATAGTAACGGCAATGTCGTTATGGACAGCGAAAAAACTTGTACCGCTTTGTTTATCCCAGACCCATATATTCCCAACGATGGTGACAGCAATAACGATGGTATTAAGGATATTGACCAATCCAATGTCATCGCCATGAGAAACTCATTTTCTAACGAATATCTGACCATAGTTGTTGATGAAGAAGTTAACATTGCTGAAGTTTACACTGATATTCCAAAAGATTTTGACGATTCCCTACTATTTCCAGAAGGAATTTTCTATATAGAAATAGAAGGCTCAGAAACTGATGTCACAATTTACTATCACGGCTTAGAATATATTCAAAACCCAGCATTCCATAAATTTGGTGCAACAACTCCGGGCGATATAAATACCATCGGTTGGTATGCCATGCCCAACGTAACTTTTGGAATAGCTTATATAGCTGGCAAAGATGTTGTTACAGCTAAATACCACCTCAAAGATGGTGAATTGGGTGACAACACCGGAGTTGATGGACGAATTGTTGATCCGGGTGGGATAACTACTAACAAAAACTTTGATAATGTAATCGGCTTCATCACCAAAGAGGAAAACATATCCACCAAGGTTGGAGAAGCTAAAATTATAGTCAGTCGTAGTGGTGTTAAAGGAGAAATATCAGTTAATTACACTACTGAAAATGATACCGCTATAGCTGGCCAAGATTATCAAACTGTCAGTGGAACCTTGATTTGGGAAGAAGCTGATCGGGAAGATAAAATCATAACTGTTCCAATTTTAAGTAAAGCCTCCACTGGCAAAACTTTCACTGTTCACTTAAGCAATTTGCAGATTGATGAACCACAGATTGCAGTATTAGGATTAAATACTACAAAAGTTAATATCTACAGCAATATCATCAGCTTTAATACTGGCAATGAGAATCTACCTATCCAAACTGGCAACATTGACTTAACCATTAGTAGAAGTGGTGTTCATAACAATGTATCGGTTGACTATACCACTATTGATGATACCGCCATCGCAAATGTTGACTACCAACCAATCAGTGGCACATTAACTTGGTTAGCTGATGACGATGTTGATAAAACTCTCAATCTATCCTTACTTGACCAAGCCACAATTAACAAAACTTTAAATGTAGTTTTAAGCAACCTAATCGTAACTGACCCAACGCTTGTTGAAGATAATATTGTAGAAGATGGTATTTTAGATATTGATGCCATTGCCATTAATATTATTACTGATGATGAAACTATGATTGGTTTCAATTCCAGAGGTTATACTGCTAAAAAAAAAGATGGTATAGCCTATATTACAGTCAATCGTAGTGGTGATATTCAAGGTGAAGTGACAGTTGATTACACCACCATTGATTCTACCGCACTTGCCAACCAAGATTATGTGTCAACTAATGGTACTTTGACTTGGGCCAATGGCGAGATCGGAGAGAAAACTTTTACCATAAATTTGCTTGATGATGCTCAATCTGGTTCCTTATTGATTAGTTTAGATAACATCACTGGAGCCAATTTGGGTATTGATATAGCCTCCCTACTTATTCAAGATGATAGTTTAGTGTTGTCTGATGAATTAACCTTACCCGAAGTTGTTACACCACAAGATAGTCAAGAAGTAGACAACAATCAAGATACTTTAAAAAATGTTCATATTCCAACCGATGTCACAGTTAATGGCGGTAAATTAGCCGGGACTATAACTAGTGATGGTTATATAAAAGATGCAACTATAGAACCGGATACTTATATTCATGGTGGTTATCTATCTGGAAATATTAATAATCAAGGTATTCTGGTTGGGGTAGATATTGCGGAAGGTACAGTTGTTACTGGTGGAATTTTAGTTGGTCCAATAAGAAATGAAGGCACTATTAAAGATGCCATTTTAAGAGGTAGCATTTCCGGTGGTTACTACGATGGCAATATAACTAATGAAGGTTTGTTAGGCAATGCCACAGTTTTAGAAACCGGAATTGTTACTGGTGGCAAAATAACCGGCTTTTCTGTTAATAATGGCATTATAGGAGATATAACTCTCAGTCAATATGCCGAAATTTCCGGAGGCAATTTTGCTGGCGATATAATCAACAACGGTACTATAGATAATTTTTCTTTATTATCAGATGCAACCTTAACTGGTGGAATATTGGATGGTAATATAAAAAGTTTGGGGACTATTCAAGATGTTGAATTAAAAGAAGGAGTACGAATTTTAGGTGGTACTTTAGCCGGTGAAATAACTGGTGATATGGAACATATAGCTCAAATAGGAGCAACTGAATTAACTGCTGGTACAAAATTATCTTATGTTCGACTCAGCCCAACAGTGATAATTCCAGAAGATGTTAAGTTAGGAATTGGAGTAGTCATACCGAAAGATTATGACAATCCAACTCCTGAAGATTTTGGATTTGATAGCGATAAAATTGATGAATTACAAGCAGATGATATTGATATTTTGGAACCAGAAATTTTTGCAACCCTTGAAGAAGAACAAATAGCAGAAATTCCAGCTGAGACATTTGCCGCTATTGAAGAAGAACAATTAAATCAATTTACCGAAGAAGCCGTTGCCGTCATATCTCCAGAACAATTTGCAGAAATGCCAGCAGAAGCATTGGCTGGTTTAAATGAAAATACCATAGATGATCTATCAGTTCCAGTATTAAATAAATTCACACCGCAACATATAGATAACCTGAATTCTGCTAAATTTCGAAACATGCCGAGTCGAGATATTTCTAGGTTATTGGTTAATTTAAACACAAAAAATATTGCCACAAAAGATATAGATAAATTATTACCAGATGATTGGAAACTTGATAGAGATACTGGAAAAATAACGGCTCCAATCGGTTCTAAGATAACTCCGAGATATATACCTAAATCAGTTAACATGCCAAATATACCAGACATGAATAGTAGTATTGGTTTGGGTGGTTCCGGGACTTCATTAATGGACTCTACCACTGAATCTTTGGCTAAAGAAGATTTAACTGATTTTGTATTATCACAGGAAGAGAGTGGAATTTTAAATGTAGATGGTATCGGCGATCAGGAAGGCAAACAATATGCTTTTATTCCAGATGCTGAAAATGTTATTCAAGTGGATACCGATGAAATTCCTATTGGTTTGGATGTTGGAGCCGGAGGTTTTTATACCATAACTACCCCAGAAGGGCAACAGTATAAAGTGATTCCAGCTCCCAAAGACCCAGAGGCATTGTCAAAAGCAATTAATGGTAGGGTCAAAATTGGTAAACGTGGCGATGTTTTGATGCAATTATCTAATAAGGTTCGGAATGCAAGAAGTTTTCAGGTGGTTATGTTTGATCCATTTGTTGAGCAGGCTCCTGAGAGTTGGTGTGTTTTTGATGACATCACCGGCGAATCAATGTGTGATTTTGATAATGCTTCAATGGATATGCAGCCGGGAATTCATTTTCCGAGAAACAGAGCTAAATTGAAATTACCACAAGCAAAAGTTGTGTATGATGATGGTAGTTCACAGAGTTTTACCCCAACTGTTTATTCTCCAGAAACCTTTCTAACGGAAGGATTGAAGTTTCCGGGAGTGGAAAAGATTGCTTTCAATATGAATGGAACTTTTTATGTTTTGCATGAGGGTAGAGAATATATTGTTATGCCTAGTTTTAATGTGCAAACTGACAGTAAAGTTTCTGTAACTAAAATTGAGTTAAATGAGCAAGGTGGAGTTAGTTACTCGGTTCCAGTTGAAACTCCACAGCAAACTCGTCGAGCAAGAGAGGTTAACATGATGTTAATGTTTGATTTATTTGTGGAACCTGCTCCAGATAGTTGGTGTGTGGATAATGATGGGGCAATATTTTGTGATTTTGATAATGTGCCTGAATAGAATTTTTATCTCGTTCCCACAGCCATGTGGGAATGCAGGAGCACCGCACCAGCAGTGAGTATAGCTATGATTTTGCTGATATATTGAGATTAATACTATTTGATACACACCGCCGGCGCGGTGTTATGACGTTACCACATGGCATGTGGGAACGAGATAATAACTTAATTCCGTCACACAATCAAACTGTCTATTTTATATTAAGATAGTTAACTTAAATAGAAAATAGATACAATATTATAGTCTAACCAATTGTTGTAACCTGACTGTTGCAGATGAATTTAATGTTAGTTGAATAATGAATAATAAAAATATTTTCTTTACATATGT
>JAUCGL010000118.1 GCA_030378105.1 Candidatus Halobeggiatoa sp. HSG11
ATAGTTATGAAAATGTTACATTTTGCAACATTACTATACGTTATTACTGTTGATTTTATTTGTTAAAAATTAGCTTAAACAATACATTACATCTGTTTTAATATGTTGGCATAGAGACTGCTATATTAAGAGATAAGTGTAACATTTGATAAGTTGCTACAAGATAGAAGGAAGATGTTTATGCTCATATTTCTTTCCTCCTTTTATCCTTCAAATTTATCAAATTAACACTTCTTTAACGGTGAGAATATGATGATGGTGGCCTTTGCTTAAAGTTGGAGATTTTGATATCAAGTGCTGTTGTATGAAGAAATCAAAGTAGGTCTTAATTTGTGTGCCAAAAAAAGTATATATTTGAATCTTTGTCAAAGGATAGAAGCTATAGTTTTTCAGATAAATAACTTCACAAAACCTGCAAGCAATACTTTGATGTATTGGTACATTATGTAAAAAAACAACCAACCATTACCTGTACTGTGATGAGCATTAGCAATTATTAATTGTCAATGGTTAATTATTAATTGAATTCAATTGAAATATCAATTATTTATCTAAAAAATAATGTAACTAACTCAATTGGGAAATACTATAACTAATCAATGGCCTATAACTGGTACAACAAACACTAAATTCGTATAACAAATTTTTGTATGTCATTCCCGTGAAAACGGGAATCCAGAAATCGTTGAGAACACTAGATTCCCACTTTTGTGGGAATGACAACATTTATCATAATAATGTTATGTGAATGCAAGTATTTACTGTACTAGTTGTCCTCTCACAATTGTATAAATGAAAAATCTGTTTAAGGAGAAACATGCTTAGTAAGAAAATTAAATTGATCAAGCTCTTTTTATGGGGCATTGCGGTAGTTGCACTTTATGTGGGACTTTATTTTGGTGAAACTCAACTTATTCGTTTGACCGCACAGGGGCATTGGACATTTATTGTGCCAATTGCTATTGCTTTCCTGTTTTCCTTCGTACATGGTAATTTTACTGGAGAATTTTGGGATGTGTTAAACATTAAACCAAAACTTTCAGGGAGGAAAAAATAAGTGGAAGCATTACCAACAAATTTTATTGACCTACAACTTATCCAAATCATTTATTTATTTTTGGTTGGTTTTGTTGGAGGATTAGTTAGTGGTTTTATTGGTTCAGGTGGTGCGTTCGTACTCACGCCAGCAATGATGAGTTTGGGTGTACCGGGAATCGTAGCAGTAGCGAGTAATATGTGTCACAAATTTCCCAAAGCCTTAATTGGTTCTATTAAACGGGCTAAGTTTGGACAGGTAGACTTAAAATTAGGATTGATTTTTGGGTTATTTGCCGAGATTGGAGTGCTGATAGGTGCTGATATACAAGAATATATTCGCATGAATTTTGGCAAAACTGGCTCCGATTTATACGTCAGTTTAGCTTTTGTGGTGATATTGGCCACTATAGGAAGTTATGTATTATATGATGCGTTAAAATCTCGGCATGAAAATAGTGATGGTTCTGATGAACAAGCTGGCAAAATAGCACTTTGGGTACGCTCTGTCCATATTCCGGGTACGATGGTATATTTTAAAAGCATGAAAGCAAAAGTTTCATTGTTATTTATTTTACCACTTGGTATAGCAACTGGTATGTTAGCTGCCACTATCGCAGTTGGTGGTTTTATTGGAGTACCAGCTATAATTTATATCTTGGGAGTTCCTAGTTTAATGGCTTCAGCGACAGAATTGGTTATTGCTTTTGTTATGGGAATGGGCGGCACTATCAAATTCGCTTGGGGTGGTTTTGTCGATATTCGTTTGGCAATGATCATTTTGGCTGGCTCATTATTTGGTGTTCAATTAGGTGCGATAGGAACAACTTATGTTAAGCCCTATTTGATTAAACTAGTTATGGGATTAATTATGGTCATCGTATTATTTAGCCGCACTCTTATGGTGCCAGTTTATTTAGCTAAACTTGAAATAATAACCGCTTTAGATGTTGGGCTTGAGCATATCCTAAGGAGTAGTAGCTTTGTGATTATGGTATTCGCTTTAGCCTCAGGAGCATTAATTATTTTAGGTGCTATGTGGTCTGGTCGACAAGCCGAAACAATGTCTCAAAAAATACTAAACAATCAACAACAACTTAAGGTAACATAAAAAATGAATGCACAAATATCACCTTTGCGACAACTTAAAAAAATTCTATTGGCAACTGATGGTTCTGAATTTAGTTCTGCTGCTGAACAAGAAGCTATTAATTTAACTCGTTTATTAGATAGCCATTTATATGTTATGTCAGTTGTACATGGCTTTCCTGAAGATGATGCTTTGAACCTTCAACATCTGATTAAACAAGAAGAAGAAAAAGCACACCAGCATATGGATTCTATCAAGTCTAAAGCAACTGATATTAAATGTGAAAACGTATTGCATAATGGCAAAGTTCCTTATCAAGAAATAATAGATGCTGCGGAAAAACAACAAGTAGAACTTATCGTCATGGGTAGACGTGGCAAAAAGAATATGTTGCAATTTCTTATTGGTGCAAGTACGACCAAAGTTATTGACAACGCTCATTGTAGTGTTTTAGTTACTCCAAGAAATAGCAAAATTAAGGGTAAGAATATCTTACTTGCAATGGATGGTTCGCCTTACAACGATAGAGCTACTATTATCGCCATTAACTTAGCTAAACGCTTAAAAGCATCAATAACTCTTATTTCCATCGTCTATAACGAGCATGATGAAAAGCGTCGCCATAAAGCAGGAAAGATGCTTGAGCGTACTCATAACCTCTTAGAAGCTGAGGGTATTGAGGTTAAAAATCATGTCATAACTGATAAATATGCAGAAAATACTGTTAAAATTGCAAAAGATATAGGTTGTGATTTGATATTAATGGGTAGCTGTGGATTAACTGGTTTAAAAAAGATGTTAATTGGTAACATTTCTGAAAAGGTAATTAGTTTGGCACAATGTGCCGTGTTAGTAGTTAAAGACCGGTTAATATTTGAACAGAAATTTGGGAATCGAATAGAAATTGAAGAGTGGATGCGTTGATTGTTAATTGTTAATTAAATTCAAAAGTAATATCAATTATTTAATGTTATAACTGTTGGTAAAGAATTATAATTATGTTATTCTTGAAGACTTGATAGATTTTAGAAATCCGTTAGGTATGAGAATCTTATAATTTTGAAATATATAGCTTTTCATAAAATAATTTGGGTAAAAGCTTCTCTGCATTCTATCAAGGAGTAATACCAATATCTTTTTCTGAAAAGCTGTAAAAATATGCAAGAATACCTTGAGTTAATAATAATATTTCTGAAAGATAACTATAATATATTTCTATTTTTTTTAGTCTTGTTAGTTATTGGAATAACAGGAGTAATAATTTATTTATCAAGAAAAAAACTTAAAGAAAATTGGTTTCCTTTTTTCTTATTTTTCTTTGTACTTATCTTTTTGATTGCTGTGTTTGGAGGTTATTTTACTTTTTTTAAATATACCACCACTTTTCCTGACTTTTGGCCTAACCTAAATAAACTACCTAATAGAGGTGATTGGGGAACTTTAGGCGATTATGTTGGAGGAATACTTAATCCTTTCTTCTCTTTTCTATCTTTACTTTTATTGCTAGTTACGATTATTATACATCTGTATGAGCTTCGTAAGACAAGAAAAACAATAAAGAAATCAGCAAAACACCAAAAGATGATAGCGAAAAACCAAGAAAAAATTAATGAGACACAAAGTATTCATATACAAATCGAAAGTAGAAAAAATAGTTTGAATGCTACAAAAAACAGCGTCATTGTGAGAATTCCTGTCACAATTAATAATATTGCCACTGATAAGTTAATAAATTATCCACATTCTTTCGAGTTTATCTTTGATGTCTTTAGAAAAAAAGATGAAAATGACAATTCTTATCAAGATAACTACTCACCACTAAAAAATAAGGAACTTGGTCAAATTTTTAGGAATTTTAACAATGATCTTTTACAAAATTATGGTATCACGTTAGAAAATTATATATCTGCCTTTTTTAGTTTGCTGAATCATATAGATTATATGTATATAAATACCGATTCATCTCATATAAAAAAATTAGTAACTGTTTACGTGGAAAATTTAAGGGATAATCTAACACCATATGAAGCAGCAATTATTTTTTATGCACCAATAGGCAATAATTATTGGTGGAAAAAGTTACTTGAAAAATATGGGATGCTTAGAATTCTTGTTTATAAGGAACATCTCATTCCAAATGAACATAGAATATACTATAAATCATCCGCATTTAATAGCGATGAATTAAATTGGATTCTTCTGAAGAAATGGGGGGAGTTTTAAATTATACCAATCGCTGCGAGACATGGAGAGGCGAAGCCGAAGTCGAGTAGTCCGCGACTAGGTGAGAGTTCTTAAATTTGAAGAAATAGTTAAACGGAGTGCATTTCTTGAAATTTTGAACAAGCTCACCGTTAAGTCATGGGGGAGTCGGTGGGAGGGCAGCCTCAAAGTAAAGAAATTAAATTAAAAACATGGTATTATAATGTTAAACTCACTAACGTTATGAAACCATGAAAAATTTAGTAAATTACTTAGCAGAAATAAAAGACCCACGTTGCAGCAAGAGGAATACGTCATGACCAAACGACAACATTATTAATAATGATAATGTCAATAATGTGTGGTCATACAGGATTTAATGCAATGGCAAGATTTGCCAAAAGTCATCGTGAAGAGTTGGCAGAAGTGATGCCATTGCCAAGAGGAAAAGCTCCTTCTTCCTCAACAATACAAAGACGCAAGCAAGGCAATAAATTTTGACCAAATATGCGGAGCATTCAATGATTGGATGATGCGATATTTTAAGGTAGAAAATATTGCAATAGATGGAAAAAGTATAAATAGTACAGTTAGTTCATGCCATGATTCTTACGTAAAATTTTGTAAGTTTAGTATCTTTTTTTGGACAACAAAGCAATTTAATTGTAACATGTAGGTAAGCTGGAAAATGGTAAAAGTAGTGAAATAACAAAAGTGCAAAATATAATAGAAACATTTGATATAAAACAATCTATATTTACATTGGATGCCTTACATTGCCAAAAAAAACTATAAAAACAATCGTTGGAAGTAACAACTGTTACATAATCACAGTGAAAAGGAATCAACCTTGCACTACATGATTCTATAAAGGAAAAAACTAAAACTCAACCAGAAGATGCTTTCAGTTGGAAGCAAAATGGTCATGGACATCCAGTTAGTTGTCGTATTAAAGTTTGGGAAGCACCTTCTTCAATGACTGAGCAATGGACAGGCCTTTCAAAAGTAATTTCCGTCACTAGAAGAGGTGTCCGTTACGGGAAAGAAATTTAGTTGCGAGACTTATTATATAACAAGTGAATCAATAAGTGCTTACCGTTTATCGAAAGCAATCCGAGGACACCGAAGAATAGAGAATAATTTACATTGGGTTAAGGATGTTATTCTCAATGAAGACAATTGTGATATTGTTCAACCAGAACAAGCTGCAACGTTGGGTGTTATGCGTGATATCGGATTTAACCTTCTTATCATGGAGGGTTTTAATTCTATCACTTGCTGCAATAGCAGAAATGGAAGGGAAAATAGGAAAACTTTGGGATATTGTCAATAACCCAATTAAAAATATCTTTAATCTCAGCTAATTATCTAATTATGAAATTTTTATTTGATAGCTAATTTATTGTTATATCATGGATATTATTACTTTGAGGCAGCCCTCCGGTCTCATCGGGCGATTCCGCACTGAAGCAGCTCCGTCCCACCGACTCCCCCCATGACTTAACGGTAAGCTTGTTCAAAATTTCAAGAAATATCGCTCCGCTTAACCATTTCTTCAAATTTAAGAACTCTCACCTAGTCGCGGACTACTCGACTTCGGCTTCGCCTCTCCATGTCTCGCAGCGCATGATGTCCCGAACGTCCATATTCCGTGAACTAATCAATTTGCTTAACTTAATGACAGTGACAGCAATGCTTGCGTCTAAAAAACTTGATAGTCCAAATTATTAAATATCAACACCTGAAGTATTGTAACTTGAATTTTTAAATTCACTACCGTACATTTTTTAAAAATCATTAAAATTCAGATAATTATTTGGTAAGTAAAAATTAAAATTAGGAATAGGTAAATCTTGTTTGATAAGATATTTAAGCAACCTTTTGCCCATTTTAAACAAGCTCAAATCACAGCGTTCGGTACGATGTATGATAGTGTTATAACTTTTTTCAAAAGCATATTCTCCCAAATAAACCAACCAAACATATGCTTACAGCAATCGGTATCATGAGACGAGAGATACGTTCAGGGTCAGATAAATGACTCTTATGTTATGTTAAAACCACGACTTTTATAATCAGAAAACATAGTTTCAATATAAAAACGTTTCTGATACCAGTAACATATTTCTTCGTAAATCTCAAAATTGCTAACTAGATAAATTGGTTGCTTATATTTATCATCCCACCAAACTACAGCAGTAATAGGGCCATATTGATTGTCAGTAAATTTAAGGTTGTTAATAGCTACATAATTACCTTTTTCAGGACAAGTATCTTCAATTTTAAAACGTTCATCCTGCTCATAAAATATACTATTTTTAGCTGTACGACATACATAGTGCCAACCAAATTCGTTTATAGTATTTAACCAATTTGTACCATTAAACTCGCCATCACCCAAGACTACTATGTCACAGCCAGTTGGTATCAATTCGTGTACTGCTCGTATTATTTCTACATGCATTTCTTCTGGGAACGCTCCTTTTCCCCCTTTGCGTGTCACCCACATAAGTGGTAATGTCCGTTTTTTATAAATTACGCTTACCATCAATGTGATACACCCTCTTCCCACTGTGCTACCATCTATCACCAATACTATTGTATTATTAGATATACTCTGTAAAAGACATTGTATAAATGGTAAGAAATATGTTTCTATCTCTATATTTTCATTAGCTACCCAACGTCTTAACTTCATTATTAAACTTTCTTCTTTACCTGAATTTGGGATTTCTGATGCTATTTCTGATAAGGTCACTTTACTACTTTTTATAATCCCAAATATGAAACTTGTTAATGTGTTCAAATGTCTGACTTCGTTTCCTTTGGCTTCATACGGATGTAATTTCTTTAATCCTTTATGTAAGATTCTATAGATATTTTTCGTCATAATATTTATTAAAATTTTATTAGTATATCATTTTAACATCTTAGTTTTTATACTTTTTTATAAAGTGTACGGTAGTGAAATTTTTAAATTTAATAATTATAATGGAATTGACATAAATCATTTTTGTAATATATTATGCAGTTAAAAATAGATGGGAAATTAATCGCTTTAAGTGAAGCAGGTTGGCTAGAAAATCTTGATGAATGGAGTGAAGATGTTGCTTATGGAATCGCTAAGAATGAAAAAGTAGAGTTAACCGATGAATATTGGGATATTGTGAATACTGCCAGAAAGTATTTTGTGAATAATAATGTCGTTGCGGAACCCAGAAAATTATCTAAACTGATGAAGGAAAAATTTGGGGCTGACAGGAGTAGTAGTAAGTATATATACTCTTTATTTCCTTATGGTTTAGTTAAATCTGCTAACAAGATAGCTGGATTACCTAGACCAAAAGGATGTAGTTAATTAACTCATTTTAATAATACCGTCGCCAATCCAAGAATTTGTTGTTTCTGGAATGATGTACAATTTTCCGAAACTCGCAATGCAACATGGGTTTCAGAAAATCCGCTTCGCTCCATTCCCGAAATAAATATCCAATTGGCGATGGTATTGAAGGGAAATGTTCTTACCTTCAATAATTGTAATTTCAAGAAAATAAATTATTTAATTTGTAATTTGAGATTTTTTCCAACAGAAATATTAATAAAATAAACAATAGCTGATGCAAATAATTCAGCAGTATTTTTATCAGTTAAACTATATAAGGTAATATCTTCAGTACCATTTACCCTTATCTTCCAACTAGTAATAGATTTAAAATCCCGTTCTGATATTAGCTTAACTTCAAAAATTTCATCAAAAGCTAAACGTTTGGTGGAACCAGTCATATTTTTCCAGTCGATTGACTTAGCTAATAAATTCTTCCAAATAATCGCCTTATCTGTCAATGCAATTCCTCGGACATTTGGTATTACATATCCAGTGTCAAAATAAAATTTATATGACTCATCTTTATCACGAACAGACTTGAATAATTCGGTATCAGTTTTTAAATTACTACCAATAAATTGAAAACCAAAGTCACGAAATATATGAGTAGAAAGCATTATTTTGAAATTACGATAACCATCTACTTTATTACTTGGCTGAGAAAATATTTTAGTTACTAATTGTTTCAACAAAGCATTATCTTGTTTAGAAACCTTTAAACCACTACAATCAGATGTAAACTTTGTTATACAAGCATCTAGCAATTGTAATTCCGTTATAGGTGATTTATTTTCTTGATGATGTTTACATAGAGTTATCCAACCAGCCAAAATAGCCTGCTCTTTTTCTGGTATAAGCAATTTTATTGGTTTTGTACCAGTTCGATTAACATTAATAAAATAAATTATTGCTTGAGCTAAAGTTGTTATAGCTTCTTTTGGTACACCAGACAAACGAATATCTTTATACTTATCAAGGCGTAATTTCCAACCTGTAAGTGATAAACCACGTTCATAGATTAAAGCGATGGTATTTATTTTGCTAAAATCCATACGCTGTGCTTCATCTGTTATATTTTTCCATATAACTGCTTTATTAGTTAAAGCTATTCCACGTGAAAATGACAACATACGTCCAGTATCGTAATAAAAATAATATTTTTCTTCTGGTTTATATAATTTAGAAAATAATTTGCTCTTAGGACGTTGAAAATAATCGGCAAATTTAAATTCTAAACCTTGTAAATGATAATAATTTTCAATAACACTTTGAAAGTTACGATAACTATCTTCAAATGATAATGCATCATCCAGTAGCAATACTTGTCCAATTATCTCATCCAAAGCTAATAGATCATCAGTTGACGGCTGCGGACTTATTTTGGTCAGACAATTACCCATTAACTGTAATGCATCTCTATAATTATCTTGGTCTTTATGAGTTTGTAAAGATTTCAAGTCACTACATAACACAGCAGCAGAAATATTCATTGGTAACCAAAGTAGGATAAACCAATATTTATATAATTTATTCATAATATTTTCCTATTTAAAAAATGCTAATTACAAATTAATGTTTGGTATTTAACATGTTGGTATAACTATTATTCACAAGTATCTGGTTTTTGAGCGGCAAAATAAGCAGCAATATTTTCAATGTTGGTGTCATCACCAAACAATAAAGCCATTTGAGACATTTGAGATTCCTGTCTTTCTCCATTTTTATAAGCTTGCATAGCTCTTATTAAATATTCTTTATTTTGTCCTGCTAATTTCGGAAAAAAAGGTAAAACACTATTACCATCAGGTTGGTGACATATCTCACAAGCTATGATTTTAGCTTCATCAACTTTTTTTTGAGTTGTTTGTGGTGTGTCAATACAAGAACCTGAATTTTGAGCAGCAAAATGAGCAGCTAGGTCTTCAATATCATTGTCATCATTAAAATATTTCTTTGCTATTGTATACATTGTAGGAATATCTCTTGTTTTGTCTCGATAGGCCTTCATAGCTTTGATAAGATACATTTCGTGTTGTCCAGCCAATTTTGGATAAATTGGAATTTTGGTATCGCCATCTATACTGTGACAACTGATACAATGAATTGCTTTATCTTTACCGGCTATTGCATCTCCGGCAGCATAGACAGTATTTATTAACAATAGACTGATTATAACAAAATTTTTCATAGGCTTGTTAAATCCGTGCATAATACACGGATCTATCAAAATTATTTGCCAGCTAGGTCTGCTGCGATGGCTTTTATGTCATCAACAGTTAAACCCTGTACATTTTTATCAGCAGTCATATCTGCAGTATTGCCACCTGAACGTTTACCATCCTTAATAGCCGTAGTTTGAGCAATTATATATTCTGCATTTTGCCCAGCTAATTTAGGAACTACATTTTTAGCACCAGGACCTTTAGATTGGCCATCATTACCATGACAATTGTTACAGCCTTTAGCTGCAAATGTTCCACCAATATCTCCGCCTTTTGCACCAGATGGTTGAGAAGCTATCCAACCTGCAATAGCTGTTATATCAGCGTCAGTAAGAGCCATTGTAAATGGAACCATAGTCCCAGTTTGACCACCAGTACGAGTTTTATCTTTAATGTGTTTGGTTTGAGCAGCCAAATATTCTGCATCTTGTCCAGCTAATTTAGGATAAATTGCTTGAATTGAAGTTTTAGCATCAGCACCATGACAAGTAGTACACAATTTCTTTGTATACAAAGTTCCACCATCAGCAACTGTCACATTACTTATAGCTAAACCACTAACTGCAACTAAACCAATACCTAAAGTTTTTAAAACGGATTGCATTAATAAATCTCCCTTAATCAAATTTATGGGGTGGTAAAAAATAAAATTGAGCAAACAAATTCACTCTTATATCATTCTACAATGTTAATGGCTTATTGCAAAATTTAATGTAAATTTTCTTTATCAATACCTTCGCCAATCTCAAAATTTGTTGTTTCGGGAATGAGGTACGATTTCCAGAAACCCAAGTAATATAAGAGTTTCGGGAAATCCGCTTTGCCCCATTCCCGAAATAACTATCTATTTGGCGAAGGTATTGTTTATACGATGTTTTATTATCAAAACCAAAATCTGTGGAATTTAAGACAATTATAGTAACATTCTTATAAAAACACATCATAAAAATAAATTATAGATAAAGATATATAAGTTATAGCATAGATTTCAGAAAACGTGCAATAGATTTCGTTATTGAAAAAAAAATCGGGTAGTCTCCACAAACCAATGCAAGTATGTTATCATAGTATTTTATACAGATATAAACACTTAATGAAATTATGATAATATATGTACGAAAAAATTAATACAAAAATACAACTTTTATGTCCAGATAAAAAATGTCCCTGCTACCAAGACTCAACGAATTACAATAACCAAATTCAATCCTTTCAGGATTTAAACAACCCCAACGGGGTTCACAATTGAATAGCCATAGGTGAAATCTATGGAATCAAATTAATTAAAATACTCTCTGCGTCAATCATCAGTTATTTAGGAAAGATGTCTATTCATCATCAGCCAACAATACGCAATATTTAAAAATTAGGAAATGCCAACACTTCATGAATATGTTTGGCTCCAGTTATTAACATTAATAAACGGTCTAAGCCAACTGCCACTCCAGAACAATCAGGTAAACCGGCTTCTAAAGCGGCTAAAAAATCTTCATCTAATGGATGAGTCGGTAAATTTAATTTTTTTCTAGTAACTAAATCCTGTTCAAAACGTTGTCTTTGCTCTATTGGATCAGTTAATTCATAAAAACCATTTGCTAATTCAACTCCTTGAACATAAACTTCAAAACGTTCTGCTAATTGTGGATTGTCAGTTTTTTTACGTGCTAAAGCTGCTTGACTAGCCGGAAAATCAGTTATTATCGTAGGATATTTTTTACCTAATTTAGTTTCAATTTGTTGGGAAAGAATTAATTGTAAACATGTATCTCTTTCTAATAGCTGAGGATTTTGTACATCCTGCACATAAGTTTGTAATTCTTGCAAAGAAGCCCGTAATGGATTAAGACCTGTATATTTTTCAAAAAGCTCACAATAGTTTATACACTCGGCTGATTGAGATTTTAATAATGTTTGTAATAATTCATCCACTTCTTTAATTAAATCCATTTTATTAAACTTGGGCCGATACCATTCCAACATGGTAAATTCTGGATTATGCCAACGACCAACTTCATTATCACGAAAAACTTTTGTGATTTGAAAAATAGCTCCACTGCCAGCAGCTAATAAACGTTTCATAGCTAATTCTGGTGAAGTTTGCAAAAATAACTGAGTTTTATTAGAATAGTTAGTATGTAAAGGTTCAATTGTTGGTTCTGGGACGCTACCAGTGGATAAAATAGGGGTTTCGACCTCTAAAACCTGTCGGTTCGCAAAAAATTTACGAATATCTTGGTATAATTTGGTACGTAATTGCAACATTTCTAAACTAGCTGTCGGTTGCCAAGTCATAATTTAATCCAGATTTTTATCAGTATATTCACATTCATCCACAATAACACATGATTGGCATCTTGGTTTTCGAGCTATGCAAGTGTAGCGGCCATGTAAAACTAACCAATGATGAGCTTTAAGCAAATATTTTTTAGGTATGTTTTTAAGCAACAGTTTCTCAACTTGCAATACATTTTTACCTGGTGCTAAACCAGTACGGTTCGCAACTCTAAAAATATGAGTGTCAACAGCAACAGTTGCCTCACCAAATATAGTGTTTAAAATAACATTGGCTGTTTTACGTCCGACCCCCGGTAAAGCTTCCAATTCTAACCTGCTATTTGGTACTTCACCGTTATGTTTTTCTACTAATAGCTCACAAGCTTTGATAATATTTTTGGCTTTAGTATTGTATAAACCTATGGTTTTGATATATATTTTTAATTTATCCTCACCAAGGTTAAGCACGGTTTGAGCAGTGTTTGCTACTTTAAATAAGTTAGGGGTTGCTTTATTAACTCCTTTATCAGTAGCTTGAGCGGATAATATGGTTGCTATCAATAATTCAAATGGAGTAGTGTAATCCAGTTCTATAGTTGGATTTGGATTATGAACTTGTAAATTAGTAAATATTTTTTGGCGTTGTTTGGCATTCATTTTGAATGATATTTAGTAGTATAATACTTGATATTTAAAAAAAAATGGTCTATATATAACAGTATAAGCAGAGTAAAAAGTTGTTAAATTTAAGAGGGTTAAATTATGAAATATTTTAAATATATAATACTGATATTAATTTTTACTAATACGGTTAATGCTCAGGATATTAAAGTTGATTTTAGCCATAGTCATATGTTTGGTATTGGTGTAGAAAAAGTTCAATTTGATAATATCATACTTGGATTACCTGTTTATGTTCAAACAGATGTTGATCAATCCTCAGAGATGCAACAACCTACACCAGAAGAAGCTACAGAAGAAATTTCAGTACGAACCAGTCTTGTTTATGATGAAGTCCCTTATAATACTTCAATGAAAATTTGTCGCTATAATTCTGGTAGATTATATTTGCTACCTCAATTAACACTTGAAGAACCTAATTGTACCGTTGCAGAAGGAGTAGATTTATCTAGTAGTTATGGTATAAGTTTAACATCTGATATAGTGTTAATTAATAATATTTTTTATAATGAAATTTTCCATAATATAATTTTTAAGTTCAATTTTGAAAAATTACAGTTTGAACAAGATGATGAAACAATTATATTACCAACTTTAGCACCTAATTATATACGTATAATATTGGATTGGAATAGAGAATTACCAGAATTAGATGCTCATTTAACTGGTCCTATTGCTCCATATTCATTTGAACGTTTTCACTTATATTTTGATGCTATATCTGATAATGGCGATGTTGCAACTCTTGATGTTGGTTATGATGAATTTGAAAATAAACCTGAAATAGTAACAATATTACCACCAATAATTGATTTTGAGACTCAGCAGAGAGATACATCTTTACGTCCGGGATTATATAGGTTTACGGTACAACATTTTTATGGTAATGGTACTTTACTTGATTCAAACGCTATAGTTCGCTTACAAATTGGAAATGAACCTAATGAACATTTATTCATATTACCTAACTATGAAGGACTTGAATTGTTAGGAGAAATGGATATTTGGATAGTATTTGAAATAGAAATATTAGAAGATAGAACGGTAATAATTAATCCTATACAAAGTTATGAATTAGGTATTAGTCCACATGAAATCAGGTAAAGTATAGTTTCCTATTTTGGTAGTCTTGCAATATGTACGTTAAACCTGCCAGGTATTTGAGACCTAGCAGGTTTTTTGGATTCATCGCTGCTTTATTTAGCTTCCCCTATTTTTTTTAATATAATCCCAAATAAGAAGCAATGTAAAAATAGTTACATCCATTAACGTAGCCAAATTTATATTTTTCTAGCAATATAACAAACTCTTGTTAAATTAGCTGGAAACGTAGAAATAGGAACTGATGTTACATTAAATCCACAGCTTTTTATTATATTTTCCATTTTCGATAATGGCAATATTGGATAGCAATATTTTTTTGAAACTAATTTGCCAATTAAATTTTCATTCATCTCAATATTAATAAAGTAACCATTATGTTTAACCATATCTAATAAAGTTGTAATTGTGGTTTCTTGAGATTTTGAATAACCAATAGTTGCTCCAATTGAAACAATATCAAATTTATCAATCTCTAAAAATGTTGACGGGTTAGTTATTGATTTTGCTTTATTAGGCTGACTAATATCAGACATTCCTAAAGTTATTCTTGATTCTTCTATTCCCATTTTTTTTGCATTTTGTTTTGTCCTTAGTAGAAGATCACTATTTAAATCTGTGGCAATAAGAGTTGAATTAGGACGTTCATTCATTAATGTTAATCCGATAATTCCGGTTCCACACCCAACATCTAGGATTTTGCTATCACTTGGGTACTCCAAATTAAGAGATAAAATAAAATTTGAAATACTTCTTTCAAACCCAAGAATTTTCATACCAAAAGCATAACTACCATATAAACTTTTTAAAAATGTAGAATTATTTTTTTTCATATAGAGGTTCATAAAACTAGAAAATTTTATTATATAAACAAGATATAGCCTTTCAGATAAATGTTTTGGCCAAAAAACCTGCTAGGTTTGCGAAACCTGCACAGGTCTGAAAACTTTTATATTCCACTGATTTCATCGGTGGTTATTCACATTCAATCCTTTCAGGATAGTTAAAACAACCCCAACAGAGTTCACACTTAAATAGCCATATAGCAATCCTTAATTAAAATATATAAAAATATCAGACTCTTACTTAATATAACTGTAGTCTATTTAATTGAAAAATGCTATAATAGGACTTACGCATTGACAAACATAATAAAGTGTGAATTGCATTAAAATCATATATTTATTACAATATAAACTAATTAATTGTCATTCCCACGAAAGTGGGAATCTAGCGATCTCAAAGATTCCT
>JAUCGL010000119.1 GCA_030378105.1 Candidatus Halobeggiatoa sp. HSG11
AATCTGGTATTGAGTCTGCTGGCAGAGTTCGTTCTTATGCAGGACTTATGGTTCATGTTTTTGGAAGACTCGCTGCTGCTTTCTTTTGTTGGGGTCATTTGCGAGTCAGCTCTTAATTCACATTAAATGATGATGATAAATCGTTATTAGTTGAATTTCTTAAAGATAAAGATGTCAAACCATTTATAGAATTGCTTAAAGATCATAATTCTACTGTTCGCAAAAATGCGATAGAAATATTAAGTCAATTGGTTAACATTGAAGCCATTAAACCAATAATCGAATTACTCAGAGATTCAAATTGGGAAGTACGTCAAACTGCAATTGAAGCATTGGGTAGATTGAACAACACTAAAGCAGTGATACCATTACTAGAATTATTGCAAGATCAAGATTTGGATATCCTTCAAAGTGTAGTAGAAGTATTAGGCAAGTTAGGCAGTGTTAAAGCAGTCAAACCATTAATTAAATTATTAAAAGACCCAGAAGAAATATATATTAATCAAACCATAATAGTAAATGCATTAGGCCAATTAGGTAGTGTAGAAGCTGTCAAACCATTACTAGAATTGCTTAAATATCAAGATTTAGATATTCATCAAGATGTGACAGAAGCATTGATTCAAATATTAGGTACTGTCAAGACAGTTAAACGACTAATAAAATTAATAAAAAGTAAAGATTCAAATATTCGTAAAGGAGCAGTTATAGCACTAGTTGAATTGGAAGAATCAGGAGTTGTTGAATTATTACTTGATTTACTTGAAGATAAGGATTTAGAAGTTCGTTTAAGTGCAATAGAAACATTAGGTAAACTGGGTAATATTGAGGCTATTGAACCGTTGCTTGAATTACTAAAAAATAATCATTCAAAGATTCGTCAAAATGTAGCAAAAGCATTAGGTCAATTAGGTGAAGCTAAGAGTGTTAAATCATTAGTTGAATTAGTCAAAGATAATGATTCAAAAGTTCGTACTAGTGCGATTATAGCATTGGCTCAGTTGGATAATAATGATGACAAGCTACTGTTAATTAAATTGCTCAAAAATAACGCTATTGAACCATTAATTAAGTTACTAACAGATAGAAAGTCTGAAGTTCGCAGTATTGTAGCAATATTATTAGGTCAAATAGGTAATATCAAAGCTGTTAAGCCACTTATTAGTTTACTTAAAGATTCAGTTGCAGATGTTCGTTTTAGTGCTGCAATTGCGTTAAGTCACCTTGATAATGCAGAAGCAATTAAGCCTTTGATAAAATTATTGAAAGATGAAAATGAGGATGTTCAAAAAATAGCTGTATATGCATTAGGTAAATTAGGTAATGATGAGGCCATAAAATCTTTAACTAAATTACTAAAAACTATAGAAGATGAGACTATAAAATCAAAATTTTCTAGACTTACTGATACAAGGATTGATTCAGTAAAAATCTTTCATAGAGGAATGAGTACAACTAGAGCTAAACCTAAGCATAAGGCTAAGGATTCTCATATTTATATTTCAGCAGGTATTAATATGGTTGTCGGCAATTCTATTTTTGCAGAAGACCAATATTTTGGTACTGCTGAAGGAATTCAAATTGATACTTCTGAAAATTTTCTATTAAATGATAATTTAGATATTCCCCAAAATACTATCAATACTTTTAGCAATTTAGAAAGTAATGAAGCTATAAAACCATTAACCAAATTACTCAAAAATGAAGATTCAGATATTCGTTTAAGTGCTGCATCTGCTTTAAAAAAATTAGGCATTAAAAATAAAGAATTATCACTTCTTAACATAGAAGAACTAGAATATTCATTTGAAGAATTAAATGAACTATCTGAAAGTGAAGAATCTTATGAACGTCAAAATGCTGCACAAAATTTAAGTAAAATATTTTCCGAACAAAGTGTTGATTTGCTTATTTCCCTCACTCAAGATGAAAAAAATGAAGTTAAAATACAAGCTATTCATTCACTTGGAGAAATTGATGAAGCTAATTTACTATATCCTGCATTACCAACGTTATATTCATTAACTGAAAATTCCAATATTAATATTCGTAGAACAACCATCACAACATTAGGAAAAATAGCACCACAATTATCAGATAATACACTGTTAAACAAAATTGCTAGTGTTGCCAAAAATCAGCAAGAAATATTTCCTATCCGTATAATAGCACTCCGAGCTTTAGCCAAATTAGATAAAGTTACTGACATTATTCTTGAAATGGTGCAACCAGAAGAAAGTGAATCATTTATATTAGCTATTATCCAAGCATTAGGCAATACTCGTAGTGAACTTGCTTTAGATTTTCTAACCGACCAATTAAATGAACTAAATAAACGTAAACAAATATGGCGTGAACAGAAAAATTCTAAAAACTTAAATTCTTGGCAATATATTCAATGGGAAACAGAATTAGGTTATGCTATTACCCAAATTGCTCCTAAAACAAATGGTATAAAAATGTTATCTCATAATCTTGCCGAAGTAAGAAAAGGAGCATGGCTGGCAATTGGTAGAGTTGGTAATATGAATATTATTAAAAAATTAGTAAAAAAATATCATGAAAGTAAATCATATCAATCCTATTTTCGTCATGCCGCTTATCAAGCTATAGACAAAGCTTTGATTAATGTTGAAGTACGAGGCAATGAACAAGATTTGGAAGAATTAGAAGAACTAAAGCCAACTTTGGAACATGATGGTATAAAAGACCGTTTTAATTGGACAATAAGTCAAATGAACTACAGAATACGGAAAAGTAACTGACCGAGCGATTATAGATATAGTTTTTCAGATAAATAATTTCACTTAAAACCACGAGGTTTTCAAAACCTCGCAGGTTTCACACGAATGTATTTTTATGAATATCTTATAGAACAAGAAAACTTACCAAATAAAAAATGACGCTGGTGCGTCAGGACTGCATTCCCAACGAAGCCGTTGGGAACGAGAAAACCTTCCAAACAAATAATTAACCAATAACTTGATAAACTTCCTTTCAATTTTTTCATTATTTTCCCTTGTTTATTTCACAATTTTATTGTATTATAGAATATTTATTTGATTTATATAACAAAATTATTCTTATTTTTGAGATTTTGCAAGAAACTTTATGGATATATTAACATTAGTATTATTTGCGTTAGGATTTTTTTTACTATCGTATGGAGCTGACATGCTCGTTAAAGGTGCAGAAAATATAGCTACAATTATGGGAATTTCCCCATTAGTTGTTGGCTTAACGATAGTCGCTTTTGGAACCAGTGCCCCTGAATTAGCAGTTAATATGCAAGCTGCTTGGACTGGCAAACCAGACTTAGCAATAGGCAATATCGTGGGTAGCAATATCCTCAACATTTTACTGGTCTTGGGAATTGGAGCAGTTATTATCCCATTAGGAGTACATAAACGCCTAGTTAAAATAGAAATTCCTTTAATGATAGGAGCTTCGGTTTTATTACTACTATTATCTTTAGATGGACTCCTAAGTAGGTGGGATGGCTTATTGTTAGCATCTGGAATTGTTGCTTATATCATTTATACTATTAGGACTTGCCATGAGCTGAAAAACCCGGAAGAATTTTGCCCAGATGTCGAACTTCCTGAAGAAAATTTAGAAAAAGATTTCAAAACTATTTTAATGCAAGTTGTATTTATAGTGGTAGGGTTAGGTTTATTGGTGCTTGGTTCACAATGGTTAGTTAATGGTGCTGTGATGGTAGCCAAATATTTTGGTATCAGCGAACTAGTTATTGGTTTAACCATTGTATCCATTGGAACTTCCTTGCCAGAAATTGCTACAGTTGTGGTTGCAAGTAGGCGTGGTCAACAAGAACTTGTGGTCGGCAATGTTATTGGTAGTAACCTATTTAATATTTTATTAGTGCTTGGTTTTACTAGCTTAATTGCCCCAAATGGTATAGCAGTTCCTCATACTGCAATTGTATTTGATATGCCGATTATGATTGCCGTAGCAGCAGCTTGTTTACCAATTTTCTTCACTGGTTATTTGATTGAACGTTGGGAAGGTATTTTATTCTTATTTTACTATTTATTGTATAGTTTATACTTATTCCTTAATGTAACCTCTCATAGCTTGTTACCAGCTTTTAACAATATGATGTTTTGGTTTGTTATACCAATAACGGTTATGACTTTGCTGGCCTTTGTGTGGGAATCTGTTAAGAATGGAAAAGAAAAGTGATACCTTCTTACTCATAGGTGTTCGGGATTATATTTAAGTTGTTCTTGTTTAAGTGAAAAGTGAAAAACTAAAAGTGAAAGTGAAAAAATCTTTTTAAAAATAATTAGTTGTTAATAATTGTACATCAACATTTTTTACTATTCACTATTCACTATTCACTATTCACTATTCACTATTCACTATTCACTTTTCACTTTTCACTTTTCACTTTTAACTTTTCACTATATACATCAATGAATACCGCAGAGCGGTATGGTAGGCATTCCCAACGAGACGTTGGGAACGAGATATTTTAGAATAAATGATTGAAGGTTATGCAGACAGATAATTTCACTTAAAACCTACGAGGTTTCCAAAACCTCGCAGGTTTCACACGAATGTATTTTTATGAATGTCTATATAACCCAACCTACATTATAACCTTTTGATTAACTTAATTATTAAAAAAATCAAATGAACCAATATTTAACCGAATTAACCAAGTGGTATGTACAAGTTTTAGTTTTAGCAATTTTAGTGGCTTTAACTTATGGGCATACTTTGGATGTACCATTTTATTTAGACGATTTCTCTTCAATTCGAGAAAATTACATAATCTATAATTGGCAAGGCACTTTAGCGGAATTATGGAATTTTTCAGCACTACGCATAATTGGCTATATAACTTTTGTATTAAACTACCAAGTTCATCAATTTCAAGTTTTTGGTTATCATATTGTTAACATTATCATTCATTTTTCAGCCGGTTTAGCAATATTAGTTTTATTACGTGGTTTAGTACGCACCCCTACTTTAAGCAATGTTTTATCAGACGAAGCTAAACGCTGGTTGCCACTTGTAGCAGCCTTAATCTTTGTATTGCATCCATTACAAATTCAAGGTGTCACCTATATTGTACAACGCTTGGCATCATTAGCAGCCCTATTTTATCTTGCCTCAATGGCTTGTTTTGTTCAGGCCCGATTAAGTTCTGTTAATATATTCAGATTTATCTGGGGAATAGCTTGTATTTTATTTATATTATTGGCTTTTTTCACTAAACAAAATACTGTTACTTTGCCTATAGCTTTATTATTAATTGAGTTAATATTTTTTCAAAGTGAGCAAATACGCATACGTGGTTTACAAATATTGGTTGGGTTTGGGCTGGCAATTTTTACTTTCTGGTTGGCTCTGGACCAAAGTTCAGCAATGCAAAAGTTTGTATTTGAAAACCTGCCATTTTTACAAACTGTGGATAGTTTGACAAGAGAGACCACCAGCATTTCTCGCACTGCATATTTAGCTACTCAAATGTCAGTTTTGTGGATTTATATAAGTCTATTTTTTTGGTCAGACGGTTCTCATATTGATTATGATAATAAGATTTTGATGGCAAAGAGTTTTTTTTCTGATAATGAAAATTATCATTTTGCTGCCAAATTAATGGATAGCGAACCATTTTTTGCTTTGATTGGTCATTTGTTGATATTAGGACTAGCTATATATAGTGTACGTCGCTTTGCTTTAGTATCTTTCGCAATTTTATTTTATTATCTAGCTCATATAATCGAATCCAGTATTTTACCTATCCGAGATGTTATATTTGAACATCGAACTTATTTACCAAATTTAGGATTAGCAATTTTATTTGCATGGTTATTAGTTGTACAGTTACCACGTTGGTTAAAAGCCAAACAAGTTGCTATTATAACTGTTATTTTACTGTTATTTTTAAGTAGCTCAACTTGGTCACGGAATCAAATGTGGCGTACTCCAGTGGAATTGTGGCAACATAATGTTGAGCAGTCACCAAATAAACAAAGAGGCTGGATTATTCTTGGTAAGCATTTAATTATAAAGGGTAAAACTGAAAAAAAACAAGGTAAAATTGAGCAGAGTAAAGCTAGTTTTGAACAAAGTATTGAAACTTTAAACAAGGCTGTTATTGAAACAAGAAATTCAAATGGAAGCAAATCAGTCTCTATAACAACGGAAACAGCTCTTAATTTGGTAGTTGCTCATAAATCTTTGGGCCAGTATGGAAAAGCTTTAAAATGGATTGATAATTCTTTAGCTGCTAAACGTAATTTACGCCCATTTGACCATGCTAAATTTTTGGTTAATAAAGGCAATATTTATTTTGAATTAGGTCGCAAACCTAACAAAAATACCAAGAACTATTATAAGAAGGCTGAAGCATCTTATCGGAAAGCTCTCAAAGTGTATCCACAAAATTTGAAAGCAAGGATTAATTTAGCCAGTATTTTGGAAGTTTTAGGACGACCTAAGGAAGCAATTAAATTTTATCAACAGGTATTGACTATTAATCCCAGTAACGCTTATGTTAAAAAGAATTTACAGAGATTAAAATCAAAAAAATAACGTATGATTAATTGTGGATTGTTGGTTGTGGTGGATTTACGCTTCGCTTCTATCCACCCTACGAAATCAAAATAAGGCTTGACCCAAAAAATGGAAAGGAAAAATGATCTCTTCAGTTGGTAAATCAAATAACACTGGGTTCACTTTATTAGAGCTAATTATTGTCATGGTCATTGTTGGCATGATGGCTATGTTGGTCGTTCCCAATGTTGGTACAAGTCAAGGTGCGATTCTCAAAGCTCAAGTCCGTGAAGCAATGGCGGTATTGAGATATACTCGTCGAGCTGCCACTATACAAGGTAAGCAAAAAACTATTATTCTTAAAGAAGGAGGCGAGTCTGCTCAGAAAACTAACGTTGATTCAGGAGTTTGGACTAGTAGAGGTGTTAGCTTACAAAGGAAACAATCCGATGATAATGACGATAAATCTGAAAAAAATAATATCAGTACAGAAGTTAGTTTCTATCCAGAAGGTGGTAGCAGTGGTGGAAAAATAGTTTTTACCTTTAATAAACATACTGCTGAAATTGAAATAAACCCTTTGACTGGCAAGATTAAATCAGATATATTTGCAGATGATGATGAGGAAGAAAAAAAGTAATGTTTTATATAACTGTTTGGAATTGCATATGAAAAAATTTAGTTAAACTTTTGGAGTCGCAAGAACTTCTTGCAAATCAATACAAGAGGACAAAAATTGGTAGTCTTGAATAAAGTAGTGATGACTCCAGAAAAAATGTTAGGTCTTCGAGAACTATCAGGTTTGCCTATGGAAAATATTTTTCTGAAAGTCTATGCCCATTTTCCATTAAAATATGACTTACGCATTGACAAACATAATAAAGTGTGAATTGAATTAAAATCATATAGTTATTAAATATAAACCAATTAATTGTCATTTCCACAAAAGTGAGAATTAAGTGATCTCAAAGATTCCTAGATTCCCATTTTCACAGGAATGACAGAGGTATATAAATATAGTTTATATATAAATTATATTAGCAGTGTAATTTTTATAACTATTTGTATTTTAAGAAATTCATAAAACAATTGTTTTATCAATGTGTAAGTTCTATAAAAGATAAACAGTGATATTCCTTAAATTGCCTAGACGTGTTCATCTTATTGAGCAAGTCAGCTTATTGTTGAACGGCATTGTGACAAAAAAGATTGAACAAAATACTCTTAATGCCATAAAGAATATTTTACAGCCTATCTAATAATTAAATTATTTTTATTAATTAATTTGGCTTGATTCAAATCAAGGTGCTGTTAAAAGATGTATGTTTGAATTCAGATTATATTTATTAATTGGGTTTGGTTTTGAAACAAACTTTAATTATCTTTATTTGTGATTAATAAGTAATATTATTTTAGATATTTGTTAATCACATAAACTTAATTTAATGAGTTAAATATTTATGAAATATCAAAGTGTTGTTAAAACACATGCTAGCTCGTTGTTATGTATTGTCCTAAGTGCAGGATTAATGAGCTGTACTCCTCCTAATGTTCCTCCACCAGCTAAAACTTCTTCAGAAGCAACAGCTCCAGCAGCACCAGCAGCAGCTACTAAAACTGTAAGTGCCGGAGATGTCACCTTAACAGAAGAAGAGTTTAAAAAAGGTCAACATATTTATTTCGACCGTTGTTCTGGTTGTCATGGTGCATTACGTAAAGGTGCAACTGGTCCAAATATCACCCCAGAAAAAACCACCAAAAAGACTTTAGCCAAATTGGAAAAAATCTTGTATGAAGGTACTGATGGCGGTATGCCTGGTTGGGGTAAAGATGGCTTTATGACTGAAGCTGAAACTAAGTTAATGGCCAAATATGTACGGCTTGAGCCTCCTCAACCTCCAGAATGGGGTATGAAGGAGATGAAAAAATCTTGGAAAGTTCATGTACCTGTTGATCAAAGACCTACTGAACCACCAGCTGGTAAAAACTGGCAAAACTATTTTGGTGTAGTAGAAAGAGACATTGGTCAAATTTCTATCATTGATGGTGACACTAAAAAAATCCTAAGCCAAATTCCTTCAGGTTTTGCAACTCATATCTTAAGAACTTCTGCTTCAATGAGATATATGTATGCTATTGGTCGGGATGGTAAAGCTTCCATGATGGATATGTGGGCTGAACCACCAAATTTGGTAGCTGAAGTTAGAACTGGTATTGATGCTCGTTCAATTGATACAAGTAAATTCAAAGGTTTTGAAGATAAATATGCAGTTGTTGGTGACTACTGGCCACCTCATTATGTTATTATGGAAGGTGATACCCTTGAACCTCTTAAAGTAATGGGTACTCGTGGTTACACTTATGATACTAATGAATATCATCCTGAGCCTCGGGTTGCTTCTATCGTTGCTTCTCATCATGCTCCAGAATGGGTTCTTAACTTAAAAGAAACTGGTGTAGTTTTATTAGTTGATTACAGTGGCATGGAAAATGGTACTGTAGTTGAAACTTCCATTAATGCTGAACGTTTCTTACATGATGGTGGTTGGGATTCCACTAAGAGATATTTCTTAGTTGCTGCTAATGCTCGTGATACTATTTCTGTTATTGATACAGTTGAACGTAAATTAGTGAAGAATATTATCACTGGAACTAAACCTCATCCTGGTCGTGGTGCTAACTGGATTGACCCTGAGTTTGGTAGAGTTTGGGCTACAGTGCATCTTGGTGAAGGCTTAGTATCCATGATTAGTACCGATCCTGAAAGCCCTAAAGCTTGGACTGTTGTTCGGGAATGGGAACTTGGTGGTAATTCATTATTCATTAAAACTCATCCAAATAGTACTAATGTTTATTGTGATAACACTATCAATAAAGATAAATCTAATGTACTAACCATCTTTGATATAAATAATCCAACTGCTGCTCCTAAAGAAATAACTTTCAAAAAGAAAGTTGTGCATATGGAATATAACAAAGCTGGTGATGAAGTTTGGATTTCTTTATGGGATAAAGAAGGCGAAGTTGTTATCTTAGACGATAAAACTTTAACAGAAAAGGCTAGAGTAACTGGTTTAGATATGCCTACTGGTAAATTTAATGTCTATAACACAACTAAAGATGTTTATTAAGTTGTAATTAAATTAAGGGCCGGAGGATATTTCTTCCTGCCCTTTTTTTTGGATTGTAATAAAATTTGGAAACGTCGGGTTACTTAACCTCGACCTACATTAAAAACAGGTTAAAATATGAAAATTGTATTATCTTATCTTGTAGGAATAGTTTTTGTGTCATTAAATATGGCAGTTATTGCTGCTGAACATGTAACTCCAACTGCTCCAGACGATTATCTCGCAATGGAAAATCCTATTGAAGAAGATGATGTGGATGATGATTTGTTGAAAAAAGCTAAACGTTTATACAAGAGCAAATGTAAAAAATGTCATGGCATGGAAGGTGATGGTCAAGGTTCTGCTGCTGAAGACATCGAAATTAAACCAACTGCTTTCAATCCTGCCGGTTACATGGCTGGCAAAAAAGATGGTCAATTGTTCTGGATTATGAAAAATGGTAGTAAAGGTACAGAAATGGAAGCTTTTGGACCTGATTCTGATGCTGGCCTTTCCGAAGAAAAACTTTGGGAATTAATTGCTTATATGCGGAATAAGTTTACTAACTAAATTTTTGGGCTTAAAAATCTGTCAAGTTTTGATAGCATGGCAGATATAAAAAACTGTGATAATATATCTATTGTTTTTTTAAAATATTTCTTTGTACAGGATAAAAAATATAACATATTGATTTTATAATATTTAAATTAGGTTGAGTAGAACAAAGTGAAACCCAGCCTACGAATTTTTTGTCCTATACAAAGGAAATATTTAACAAATTCAGCCCTAAGACAAACTATTAAGCTTAGTAACAGCTTTATAAACCGTTTGTAGCCCATCAATTCCCTTAAGATTAATCGAATGGCGACTTATATTCTCAATTCCTGACCTTTTCATAGCTTGCACAAAATTACTATCTTGATAAACCTGCTCAGAAAAACAAATTTCACCACTGTTGGCAACGGCTTGAATACGAGCTGCTTTATTAATTGTAGAACCAAAATAATCCAACCGTTCATTAAGGTTAACCAAAATGGTTGGACCACGATGAATACCAATTTTAATATTGACTTGCCGATCAATATGTTTGTTATTATTGTACTGTTCAAACTCCTCTAACGCATTTATAATACTCAGTAAAGCTGCTTCATTGCTGGTGAACGAAGCCATCACAGCATCACCGATAGTTTTCAAAATAATGCCACCCTGTTGTTCGATATAAGAAAACAAAATATCAAAATGATCACGGACAACATTATAAGCAGCTATATCACCAAGCTTTTCATACATCTCTGTTGAACCAGTTATATCCGTGAATAAAGTTGTTACTGCGGCCACCTGCATTTGTTCACGATTAGATAGAACCTGTTCTCCAAATAAATTATGAAATTCTGGGTAATGAATTAGCTCTAAACCAGACAAATTAGGTGGTAATGGTTGTTGAGGTAAATTATCTATAATAATTATTAAACCAGATGGAACATATCCAGAATTAGTTAAATTAATTTTAATACGACCGGGATGAGCTTGTATTTCTGATGGATTGAATTCATTATTAATTAATTGTTCTATGGAAAATTCTTGTAACTCATCAGTTTTTTCCCCAGAAATAGTCAACATTCCACGAGATTTAGTCATTGGACAAACATAACGATACTTACCAGCATCCTTAATATCCATAATAGCTGATTTAGTTTCTGACGGGGCAGTTTCAAGAACTAAAAAAATTTCAGTTCCTTCAGGTAACTTACAAGCTAAAGTTGGTTTACGATTATCAATTTCTTTATTAAGTGAAAAAGTTACGTTCACCCATTTAGCAAAATCAGCCTCAAATTCTACTCTACAATTTTCACAATAAGATTCGCCAGCAGCTTGGGATAAGCTATGATAATCATGAGTTATACCATGACAATGAGGGCAATGTACTTCCCAATTTAAATCAAACAGGCCAATTGGAATGCTATGTAAAAGCTCTGGCACTACTTTATTAATTGGTAAATCAATATCTGTTGGAGAAATACGTTGTTGAAATTTTGCCTTGGAAGATTGTAATAATCGGTTGTGAATTGCTTCTATTGCTGGTATGAAAGCTAATGGCCGTTTTTTAAGAATTGCTATTTTTTGAGTTAATATATCAATATTCATGTTTTATCCAAATAAGATTTAACAAATTCTCGAATTTTTCGTATCTTAAATTCATTTGCTAGTAACTGTAATTTATGAGCAAAAGGTTGATATTTTTTATCTTTTTTCAATTGACGGATTTTTTTTATGATTCCAGTTATATTGCCTTGCATAGTCAAATCAAACAATGCCTTAATTTCTTCTGTTGGAGGAATTATCAATGGTTGTTCAGGAGAGAATTCTAGTTTGGGTTGTTTATATAGCCATTTCAATTGTAAACGTTGTTCTAATTTCCGTAATATTGTATTGAATTCTATAGGTTTAGTAATAAATTCATCACAACCTGCATCTAAACTTTTTTGTCGATCATGTTCAAAAGCACTAGCTGAGGCTACAATAATTACCACACCTTTCAACTTTTCTAGTTGGCGAATTTTTAAAGTAGCTTCAATTCCTCCCATAACTGGCATAACCAAATCTATAATTATGCAATCCGGTTGCCATGTTAAAGCTTTTTCGATTCCCATTAAACCGTCACTTGCCTCTTCAATTTTAAAACCTAAATTTGCTAAAAAATTGTTCAAAACTAATCGGTTTCCTAAATGGTCATCTATCAATAGAATTTTTTTAGTTGGACCTTTAATGGCTTTGATTTCTCTGTCAGTTAAAGTAGGAGTGACATTAGAAACTTCAGGTAGTTGTAAGTCAGTCCAAAATGTTGCTCCTTTACCTAATTCACTTTTAACATGCAATTCTCCATCCATCATTTCAACTAATTTTTTACTAATAGATAGACCTAAACCGGTACCTTGTATTTGATTTGGATTATTAGTCTCAATTTGTTGAAAAGGTAAAAAAATCTTAGTTATATATGTATCAGCAATTCCAATACCACTATCTTCTATTTGAAAACGTATTGTTTCATTTAACATAGCTTCAATTTTAAAAGTGATTTTGCCTTTTTCAGTAAATTTTATAGCATTACCCAGCAAGTTAATAAGAATTTGACGTAATCTAGTTTCATCAGCATATATAAAAGTTGGTAAAGTTGTTAATGCTTCATATTGAAAAATAATATTTTTTTCGGTGGCTTTAATTTGGATTAATTCATTAAGTTGGCGGATAAAAACATTAAAGTTAAATTCGTTTGGAGTGATTTCTACTCGATTGGCTTCAACTTTAGACAAATCCAAGATATCATTAATTAATTCCAACAAATATTTACCACTACGGTAAATAACATTAATTCCATTTTTTTGAATTTCATTTAAAGTATCATCTTTTTGCAGAATTTGGGCATAACCTAACACTCCATTTAACGGAGTACGTAGTTCATGGCTCATATTGGCAAGAAAAATACTTTTTGCTCGATTAGCTACTTCTGCTGCCTCTTTAGCTTGGCGTAATTCAAGTGCTGTGTATTCATGAGCTTTAAGTTCTTGTCGTAATGCAATTTCTGCTTTTTCACGTTCACGTATTTGTAATAATAATTCATTACGTTCTTGACGTAATTTTTGTTCTAAATGACTGGCTTTGGTTATTTCAGTTAAGGTAAGTAACAAAACAGCATCGGCACACTCACAATGCTCTATTTGCATATTAAAATATGAATTTTCCTCATCTTTGGTATAATAATGAATTTGTGAAATAAAGACAGGTTTAATTCTGTCACCTTTTACTAAATCATTTAATAGTCCCTCATAACCAACCAACATAGGAAAAATTTTAGTTATAGATTGCCCAATTAAATTAGTTGGTATATTTAACAACCATTTATGTAAATATATGCTATTACTTAGTATGGTTAAATTTTTTTTGATTAAAACATGTGCATTTTTTTGATTATATGGCATTAGTTTTATATAGAATCATCTGGCAAAGTAAAATAGAATATACTACCTTTTTGTTTTTGGCTTTCCACTCCAACTTTGCCACCACATTTTTCTACGATGCGTCTGACAATAGATAGACCTAATCCATGTCCATCTATACGAGCTTGGCTTATACGAGTGAAAGGTACAAATAATTTTTTTTGTTCCTCAGCAGAAAGCCCTATACCATTATCACGTATCCAAAACTTAATATAACCATTATTTTCAGGAGTTGCCCCTAATTCCAACTGTGGAGGTTGTCCGCCGTATTTTAAACCATTAGAAATATAATTAGCCCAAACTTCCCAAATCCAATCAGCATAACCTTTAGCAGTAGGCCAACTTGTCGGCATTATTATTTGACCTTGATGCTCTTTTATCAATGAAACCATGTTTTTTTCAACATCATTAACAATTTGTGCCATGTCTATCGGTTTCATAACGACAGATTTACTACGAGTACTGGATAATAAAAGTAATGAATTAATAATATTAAACATTTTATTACCGGCCATATCCATTATTTCTACAGTTTCATAAATTTTTTTCTTCGGCCATTCATCTAAGCTTTCTAATAACGCATTATTTAAACTAATCACTGCTCCAAGTGGGTTTTTAAGATCATGAGCAACAGTATGAGCAAAAGCTTCCAATTCATTATTTTGTTGTTTAAGAATTTTTTGTTGAGCTCTTAAAGTTAAATGAGTTGTTATACGTGCTAATAATTCTTCTTGTTGTACCGGTTTGGTGACATAATCGACAGCTCCAATTTCAAAACCTTTTATTTTATCTACTGTGTCAGATAATGCTGTCATAAAAATTATTGGAATATCTTGAGTTTTTTTATTATCTTTTAAGCGTTTACAAGTTTCAAATCCATCTATACCCGGCATCATAATATCTAATAAAATGAGGTCAGGAATTGTATAATTGATTTGCTCAAGAGCATCTTCACCGCTTTCGGCGATATTCACTTGAAAACCAGTATTATTTAAAAAAGTGCATAACATCATTAAATTGGCTGGTACATCATCTACAACAAGTAAAGTACTATTTTTTATATTCATTAATAAAATGCTATAACTGTTAATTGTGGTGAATTTGCTTATATTTGTTAGCTAATATATGTTATTGCTATTTCTAGCTTGAATGCTATTATACTTATATTATCATTAATTGTATGATAAATTCAATAATTATAATCCAAGTTACTTAAAATCAATAAGTTTCTCAAATTTTCTAGTCAACTTGATATTCCTTAAAACTGACCATAATTATCTAACAGACATTCAAGGTGTTTGTTATAATGTGAATTAAGAGCTAAAATTATGTATCTTTTAAAAACAATGAGTTAAAAAATTGTTCATTATAAACTTCCGAAATTATAATTCTTAATTACATGATTTTTAAAATAATTTTTTAGCTCTTAAT
>JAUCGL010000120.1 GCA_030378105.1 Candidatus Halobeggiatoa sp. HSG11
TTTCTGAGTCTGTTAATGGATTGACAAATAACATGTTTTTATGTTCTCTTGTAGTGGATGGTTTGAAATTTTATCTGATTATAGTATATCATATTTTTTGTTAAAATACTTTTGTGTATCTACATAGATACTAATCGTCATGTTATTCGTAATTTAATGGAAAATGGTATTCGGGAAGCTACTGGCACTCATCCAGGTAAAACAATTATTTTTGCTCGTAATCATAAACATGCGGTTTTTTTACAAGAGCAATTTGATAACATGTATCCACAATATGGCGGAAAATTTTGTCGGGTGATTGATTCTCATGATAGCCGTTCGGAGGATTTACTTAAAGAGTTCAAAAATGCAAGTAATCAATTGACCATTGCGATTTCGGTGGATATGTTAGATACTGGTGTTGATGTGCCGCAAATCGTTAATTTAGTGTTTGCTAGACCAGTGTATTCTTATGTGAAATTTTGGCAAATGATTGGGCGAGGCACACGTTTATGTAAAGATTTATTTGGTTCTGGACAAGATAAAACTACTTTCAGAATTTTTGACCATTGGGGTAATTTTAAGTTTTTTGAGGAAGATTATAAGGAAGCTGATGATAAGCCTCCAACTAAATCATTGTTACAGCGTTTATTTGTAATCAGATTGCAACTAGCTAAGGCAGCTTTACAACAGCAGAATGTTGATATTTTTAATCAGGTTATTGGTTTAATAGCGACAGATATTGCTGCATTGCCAACTAAAACTATTGCAGTTAAGGAAAAATTGCGAGAAATCAAAACGCTGCAACAAGATAATATCCTCAAAACTTTTTCGCTGGCAACTCAAAACATATTGCACAATGATATCGCTCCCTTAATGCAATGGCGTAATATACGTGGTTTTGAAGCAGATTATCAATTTGATGAACTAATTACTCAAACTCAGCTTGAAGCATTGGAACAAAGTTTATCTGACAAATTACCCAATGAAAGCAATAAAATACAAGATAAACGTGCCGATTATAAGGTTAAAACTTTGGGACAATCAGCTAGATCGAGTGATTACCAAGGCAAGTTAATTGATACTGTTTCGCAATTACCGATTCAACTTAATCAAGTACAAGATAAACAAGCATTTATTCAGCAAGTAAAATCTTGGGATTTTGGGGAAAATGATCCGTTAATTTCGTTGGAAACAATTCGGAATGAATTACGCCATTTGATGCAATATCGGCAACGGAAAGCTCGGACACATTCTTATGCTAAAATTATTGATGTAACTGAGGATAAAACTAAAATCCAGAATGAGTTGCATAAACCAAAGTTGGAAGGTTTGGAGTTAATGGCATATCGGCAACGGGTGGAGGGTATTTTAGCGGAGTTATTTGCGAATAATCAAACTTTGCAAAAAATTAAGGCTGGGGAAGCAGTGAGTCAAGCGGATTTAGAGGCTTTGGTTTCATTGGTATTAACCCAGAATCCTGATGTTAATTTGGCTTTATTGACTGATTTTTATCCTGAAACTAGGCAACTTGATATAGCGATTCGGAGTATTATTGGGCTTGAGCCGGCGGCGGTTGCAGCACGTTTTGCTGATTTTGTGCAACAGTACCATACTTTGACAGCAAAACAAGTTAAGTTTTTGGATTTTTTACAAAATCACATTGCTAAACATGGTTCTATCACGCTGGAACGTTTGTATGAAGAGCCTTTTACTACTTTTGATTCTGATGGCATTGATGGTATTTTTGCCAATGATGCTGAAATTGATGAATTGTTGGATATTATTGAGGGTTTTTCGCCGCCAAAATCGACTGGAGAATATACATCTAAATAATTTCACTTATAAACCTACGAGGTTTCCAAAACCTCGCAGGTTTCATACGCCTGACAGGTTGTTTCGGGAAATCTGTTTCACTTCATTCCCGAAATAACTATAATGCAAAGTCAGACCTGACAGGTTTTGGAAACCTGTCAGGTCTAGTTGTTTTTTAATTTTTTATTGAGGATATTTATTTTGATAACTGGTACTTTACGTAGTGAGATTGATAAGCTTTGGGAGGAATTTTGGACTGGTGGGATTACTAATCCGTTGTCGGTGATTGAGCAGGTTTCTTTTTTGATGTTTATTCGCTTGCTTGATATAAAGGAAACTCGGAATGAGAAGAAGGCTAAACGGATAAGGAAAAAATTTACGGGGGCGTTTGATTCTGAGACCCAGCATTTACGTTGGTCAAGTTTTAAGAATCTCAGTGGCGATGATATGTTGAAGGTGGTGCGGGATGAGGTGTTTCCGCATTTGCAGGAGTTGGGCGGGGAAGGCGTTGGGGCTTTTATGAAGGATGCCCAGTTGATGATTCAAAAATCAAGTTTGTTGGTGTCGGCGGTGGAGAAGGTGGATAAGTTGCCGTTGACGAATGGCGATACTAAGGGTGATTTGTATGAGTATTTGTTGTCGAAGTTGACGACTGCGGGGATTAATGGGCAGTTTCGTACTCCACGCCATATTATTCGTTTGATGGTGGAAATGTTGGAGCCGAAACCGGATGAGGTGGTTGGTGATCCGGCTTGTGGTACGGCGGGGTTTTTGATAAGTGTGATGCAGTATTTGTTGGAAAAATATACTTCGCCGGAGGGTATTATTGTTCATGATGATGGGGAGAAGATTTTTAGTGGTGATTTGTTGGAGCCGTATCGTGAGCATATTCAGGCTGGTTTGTTGAATGGGTTTGATTTTGATAGTACGATGTTGCGGATTGCGGCGATGAATTTGATGTTGCATGGGATTGATGCACCGGCGATTCATTATCAGGATACTTTGAGTAATAATTTTTCGGAGCGGTTTCCGCAGTTGGCTCATGATTGTTTTAATGTGATTTTGGCTAATCCGCCGTTTAAGGGGAGTTTGGATTATGCGGATGTGCATAAGTCTTTGTTGGATAATGTGAAGACTAAGAAGACGGAGTTGTTGTTTGTTACGTTGATTTTGCGGATGTTGGATATGGGTGGGCGTTCTGCGACTATTGTGCCGGATGGGGTGTTGTTTGGTTCGAGTAAGGCTCATGTTGGGTTGCGGCAGTTGTTGGTGGATGATAATCAGTTGGATGCGGTGATTTCGTTGCCGTCTGGGGTGTTTAAGCCTTATGCTGGGGTGTCAACGGCGATTTTGATGTTTACTAAGGGTGGTAGTACTAAGCAGGTGTTTTTTTATGATGTGCAGGCGGATGGTTTTTCGTTGGATGATAAGCGGGAGCGGATTGATGTTGATGATTTGCCTGATGTTTTGCGGTGTTGGCGAGGTCGTAAAGTTAAGGAGTATACGGATCGGACTAGTAAGGCGTTTTTTGTGCCGGTTAAGGAGATTCAGGATAATAAGTATGATTTGTCGTTGAATCGGTATAAGGAGGTGGTTTATGAGGAGGAGGTGTATGATCCGCCGTTGGAGATTTGGGGACGGATGAAGGAGCTTGAGGAGGATATTTTGGGGGATTTGGATGAGTTGAAGGGGATGTTGAAATGAACTCCAAACCTAATAAATGGCATAATATCGAATTAAAAAATATTGCTATAGAAATAAAAGATAGAGTTACATCAGAAGCAGGTGAGCCTGTATATTCTGTAACTAAACACATTGGATTTGTACCTAGTCTTGAATATTTTAAAAAACGTATAGCAAGTCGAGATGTAAAAGGATATAAAAAAGTACAAAAAAATCAGTTTGCTTATGCAACAATACATCTTGATGAAGGTTCAATTGGTCTTTTAACAGATGTAGATTCTGTAATTATTAGCCCTATGTATACAGTATTTCAAGTTAACGAAAAAATAGTTTATCCACCTTATTTTATACGTTTTATGAAATCACCTGCAATGGTAGCTGGTTATGCTAGACTTGGAAAAGGAAGTGTTCATCGTCGCAAGGCTATTTCTTTTAGTACATTATCATCAGTAAAAATCCCACTTCCACCACTAGAAGAACAAAAACGCATCGCCGCCATCCTCGACAAAGCCGACTCTATCCGCCGCAAACGTCAACAGGCTATTCAATTGGCAGATGAGTTTTTGCGTTCGGTGTTTTTGGATATGTTTGGTGATCCGGTGGTTAATCCGAAGGGGTGGGAGGTTCAGAAGCTTTGTAAAATTACAGATATTTTAACAGGATACGCATTTAAAAGTAGTGAATATGTAGGACTAGAAGATGGCATAAGACTTTGTAGAGGTGTAAATATACTACCTAATTTTATTGACTGGAAAGATACAGCTTACTGGCATAAAAATAATTTTGATATATCTGAACGTTTTAAACTTATGGTTAATGATATTGTAATTGCAATGGATCGTCCTTGGATATCATCAGGTTTTAAAATAGCAATCATAAAACCAGATGATTTACCAGCTCTGTTGCTTCAAAGGGTAGCAAGAATAAGGGCATATAAAAAGAATTTGCAAAAATATTTATTTTTTGTAATTCAACATCCTGCCTTTAAATTGCATAGTAATCTGACTGAAACAACGGTTCCTCATATTTCTCCAAAAGATTTACACTCTTATTCTGTTCCAATCCCTGATACAAAAAGCATTAACTCTTTTAATCTGATTATTGATAAAATACAGAAAGACGAAGGAATCAATAACAAACAACGTGAAGCAGCTCAACAAGCAGAACAACTATTCAACTCCCTTGCCCAACGAGCCTTCAGCGGCAAACTCTAACCTTTTCGCAATTTTTAATTTAAACAATGAGTGTTAATATGATATAACAGTAATGGGATTTGAATTTTAACTTAACGAAAAATAAAAGTTCTTAAGACCTGCCAGATTTGCGAAACATGGCAAGTCTTTTGGCATGATTTTTTTATCTAAAATTAAGAGGAATTTTAATTATGGAAAATTTGATTATAGAAGCAACTAAATACACACCTAAAGTCAGTTTTGATGCTGATGTACTTGAATTTCAAGGTAAATCTTACCCAGAAAGCATAACTTCATTTACTCAGTCAATTTTCACTTGGCTGGATGAATACTTGGAACAATTGGAGGAACAAACTTTTACAGTTAATATTGAACTCTCATATTTTAACAGTAGCTCTTCCAAAATGCTGATGGATTTATTTGATAGATTAGAACTAGAGGTGGAAAACAATGGCAAAAATATAATTGTTAATTGGATTTATGAAGCTGATGATTATGGCATAGAAGAATATGGCGAGGAATTTCAAGAGGATTTGGAGTCATTAACTTTTAATTTGGTTAAAAAGGAATGATAAACAATGAAAACTTTATCTAAAATTTTGATAGTAATTTTTACCCTTATCGTATCAATACAAACAGCATTCGCCCAAGAAAATCGTTCCATAAAATTTGAACGGATAACGGTGGAAGATGGCTTACCAAGTAACTTTACTAGTAGTGTTATTCAAGATGCACAAGGGTTTATGTGGTTTGCAACTAAAAATGGTTTAGCTAAATATGACGGTGACAAATTCACTGTCTATAAGCACGATTCCAACAATCCAAATAGTTTAAGTAACAATTATACTTGGCCTATAATTAAGACTCGTAATGGAATCCTATGGATTGGTACATTTGGTGGTGGTTTAAATAAATTCGATCCGGTTACTGAAAAATTCACTGCCTATAAACATGATGACAATGAGCCTAATAGTTTAGTTGGTGATTTTGTTCAAATTATTTATGAAGATAAAGCTGGTATATTATGGATTGGAACTGATGGTGATGGTTTAAGTAGATTTGACCCAGTAACTGAAAATTTTACCAATTATTATAATGATGAAGCAAATCCCAATAGTTTAAGTAGTAATTCTGTGTATTCTATCTGTCAAGATGAAAATGGAATATTTTGGATTGGTACATATGATGCTGGTTTAAATAGGTTTGACCAAAAAACTGAGACCTTTACCCATTATAAACATGAAGATAATAATCCTAACAGTTTAGCTAGTGATTTTATTTGGTCAGCTTATTTAGATAAGACCGGAATATTATGGTTAGGAACTGAGAATGGATTGGATAGTTATGATATAAAAAACAACAAGTTTACTCATTATCAACATGATGCAACAAATTCTAACAGTTTAAGTAATAATTCAGTTACTTCAATTTATGAAGATAGTAAAGGTATCCTTTGGATAAGCACTATGGGTGGCGGTTTAAATCAATTTGACCGCATTAATTTTATTAATCATAAAACTGAAGCTGGCAATGAAAATAGTTTAAGTAATAACATGGTAACTGGGATTACAGAAGATAATACTGGTACATTATGGATAACCACTGACAATAACATTAATAAATATGATGCAAGATATGAAAGGTTTACTAATTTTCAACATAATCCACGTTTATCAAATAGTTTAAGCAATAATTCAGTTAATGCTATTTATAAAGATAAAAATGAAATAGTTTGGTTAGGTACTGGAGGTGGCGGACTTAATAAATTTGAGCAACAGATTTTTAGTAATTATAAACAAGATAATAATATAACAGTTATTAAACCGGGTAATGATGGCATATTATGGATTGGAACTGATAATGAAGGAGTCAATAAATTTGATCCCATAACCGAAACTTTTATTAATTATGGACATGAGCCAAATGACTCTAATAGTTTGAATTATAATACTGTTTGGGATATTGATGTTGCTAAAAATGGCATAGTGTGGATAGCTATGATTGGTGGTGGATTTGATCGGTTTGACCCAGTAACTGAAACTTTTCAACATTATAATCCAAATGTTAGTGGTAAAAATTACTTTGTTACTCCTTGGGTAACTTCTATTAAAGTTGCTACAGATGGAATGATTTGGATTGGTACTGACGATCAAGGTATAAGTCAATTTGATTCTGAATCGGAAGTTTTTACTTATTATATTCCAGATGAAACCGTGCCTAACAGTTTGAGCAATGGAGTGATTCATACTATTTTTGAAGATAGTAAAAATAATATGTGGATTGGCACTAATGAAGGTTTAAATAAATTTAATAAATCAACTCAAACATTTAATGCTTATTTAACTGAAAATGGATTAGCTGGTAATAGTATATTTGGTATTTTAGAGGATGAGCAAAATAATTTATGGATAAGTACCGATAAAGGTTTGTCAAAATTTAATCCTCAAACTGAAATTTTCCGAAATTATAATAAATATGATGGTTTACAAGGTAATATATTTTTGCCACGTTCAGCCTATAAAAGTGATACTGGAGAGTTATTTTTTGGTGGAACTAATGGATTTAATAGCTTTTATCCAGATAAATTGACCGATAATTCTTTTATCCCTCCGGTTTTTTTGACCAATTTTAAATTGTTTAATAAATCAGTTCCTATTGCAGATAATTCCCCTTTACAACAAAGTATTAACTTCGCAAAACAGATTACCTTGTCGCATAAACAATCAGCCTTTACTTTTGAATTTACGGCGTTAAATTACCGTGCGACAAATAATAATAAATATGCTTATTTAATGGAAGGTTTTGATAAAGATTGGACTTATGCTGATAATAATCATCGTTTTGCTACTTATACCAACTTAGATGCTGGTAAGTATATCTTTCGAGTTAAAGCTTCAAATAATGATGATTTATGGAATGAAGCTGGCACTAAAATTCAACTAACTATATTACCGCCTTGGTGGCAAACATGGTGGGCCTATACCATTTATATTGTTATTATTTTTGGTGTTATTATTGGTGTTTTTGTTATGCAGCAACGAAAATTAGCTTATACTCGTGCTTTGGTTAAAATAAAGGAATTACAAACAGAAACAGTTAGGTTAGAAGCAGTTGAAGAGCGAAATAAATTAATGATGGAAAGCATTCAATATGCTAAGGTTATTCAAAGTTCATTATTACCTAATCCAGAACAGATAAAGGCTTATTTACCCAATAGTTTTTTTATCTGGATGCCAAGAGATGTTGTCGGTGGTGATATGTTGTATGTTGAGCCAATTGTTAATGGTATTATTGTGGCTGTGATTGATTGTACTGGGCATGGAGTGCCGGGTGCATTTATGACTATGATTGCCTCAACTAATTTGAAAAGAATTATTCGTGAAGAATCCTATTATGACCCAGCCAAAATATTGAAACAACTTAACTTTGCAGTTAAAACCTCATTACGACAAGATACTGAACATGCCGAATCTGATGATGGGCTTGATGCAGCAATTTGTTTTCTACAGGATAAAACCTTGATTTTTGCTGGAGCTAAGTTACCGCTTTATTATCTTCAGCAAGAAAAACTGACTGTTATTAAAGGAGATAAAAAAAGTTTAGGTTATAAAAAATCTGATTTAAACTTTACCTTCACCAATCACACGATTAATATTGAAGCTGGCATGTCTTGTTACTTGGCAACAGATGGTTTTTCTGACCAATTAGGAGGAAGTTCTGAACGCAAGCTGCGTTTTGGTTCTAAAAGTTTTAAAAATCTTTTGTTGGAAAATCAGCATTATTCTTTTGATGAACAATCTGCCAAAATGTTGCAAGCCTTCAATGACTATAAAGGTGACAATGACCGACAGGATGATGTTACAGTTGTTGGATTTGGGTTTTAAAGTGAACAGTTATTTCGGGAATGGAGTGAAACGGATTTCCCGAAACCCATATTCTCTCGTTCCAACGCACCAGCGTTGGAATGCAGAAACAACGCACCAGTGGTGCGTATATATAAAAAATACACGGTCAAATTAATTAAAATACTCTCTGCGTCAACCATCAGTTATTTAGGAAAGATGTCTAGTTACAACAATTGCTCCTTTTTAACCATAGTTAAACCAAAATGACTCCATGCTTGTTTAGTTGCTATTCTTCCTCTTGGAGTACGCATTAAAAAACCCTGTTGTAGCAAAAATGGTTCAATAACATCCTCTATTGTTCCACGTTCTTCTCCAACTATAGCTGCTAAAGTTTCTATTCCCACTGGACCACCATCAAATTTTTCTATAATAGCTAATAATAGCTTTCTATCCATAACATCTAAACCGTGTGTATCGACATTAAGCAAATCCAGAGCTGCTTGTGCCACTGAACGAGTTATTTTTCCATCAGCACGAATCTGTGCATAATCACGTACTCGGCGTAATAAACGATTAGCGATTCTTGGCGTACCTCTTGAACGATTAGCTAGTTCCATAGCTCCTTCAATATCTATAGGAACATTTAAAATATTGGCTGAACGATTAATAATGGTTGTCAAATCTTCACTGTTATAGAATTCTAATCGCTGCGTTATTCCAAATCGATCTCGTAATGGCGAAGTTAATAAACCAGCTCTTGTAGTTGCTCCTACTAAGGTAAAAGGTGGTAAATCCAATTTTATAGAACGTGCTGCTGGTCCTTCACCAATCATTATATCTAGCTGAAAATCCTCCATTGCTGGATATAAAATTTCCTCAACAACTGGGCTTAAACGATGAATTTCATCAATAAATAAAATATCATGAGTTTCAAGATTAGTTAATAAAGCCGCTAAATCACCAGCTCTTTCCAAAACTGGCCCGGAAGTTTGCCGAATATTAACTCCCATTTCATTAGCAATTATTAAGGATAAGGTAGTTTTGCCAAGCCCTGGAGGACCAAAAATTAGCAAATGATCCAATGCTTCACCTCTGGATTTAGCGGCCGGAATGAAAATCTCCATTTGTTCACGAGTTCGTGGCTGTCCTATATAATCAGTTAAATATTTAGGCCGAATAGCTTTGTCAACAGCTTTATCTTCAGAGCTTTCAGCAGGGCTTATTAAACGATCAGTTTCAATGGTCATAGGATTTTCAATATGTCAGGTGAATCAATGTTATACTATTGGAGATTAAAAACTCAAAGAAAGAACAATTAATATTTATTTACCGATAAAAAAATAAAAAATGAATTTATAAATTTCCATATTATCTCATAAACTTATTGTGTTTAACTATATTTTTCTATACAATATGTCAAAATTATTGTTCAATTTATTTTAGCTTGATTTTTATGATCTAATAATTATAGTATTAATAATTTGGATACTGTTAATATATAATAAATTATTTGATTTTTAATATCTTTTTAAAATTATCTTTACCCCAGTACCAATCAACATACAATTATGTCAAAACGTATTCTTTATCAATCAGATCATGAACTGTTAGCTCTCGAAGTCAAAACTACAATTAAGCAAGTTAAGATAAAAGATGAAGCAGAATTCAATGAATATTTAAGCAAAGACTTAAAAACTCCAATTTATTGGCTGCTTGATACTGTTAAAGAAGAATATCAAATGGCTACTTTACCACATGTTGTAGGTAAGGATCGTAATGATTTGATTCGGCATAGAAAAAAACGATTATTTCAAGATACATCCTACAGTCACGCTGTTTTGCAAGACCGAGAAAAAGAAGGTAGGAAAGATGATAGAATATTATTCATTGCCCTAAGTAACCCTGAAATTTTGCAACCTTGGTTGAAGTTGATTGTAGCACATAAAGTACCATTAGTAGGTATTTATTCAGTACCATTACTAAGTCAACAGCTACTTAATTTTTTGCCAAAAACAGCTTATACTTTACTAATTACAGATAATTCCCCAACCACTCCAGCTAGTATTAGGCAAAGTTTTTTTCGCAATCAGAAATTACAATTAAGCCGTTTAATTCCGTTACATGCTAATGCTACGGAACCACAGGAATATGCTAATTATGTATTGAGACAAATAACCACTACTCAACATTATTTAGAAAACAATCGTTTATTGCCAGAAGTAGGGGCATTGTCCATAATTATTCTAACCACAACGGATAAATGTAAAGCGTGCGAAACTCTTAATGCCAATAATTTAAATATTCACTTTGAAGATAGTCAGAAATTAGCTAACAAACTAAAATTACAAAAACCTTTAATAGCTGCATTGTTTGCACGTAACTCCAGAGTTAAAAATCATTATGCTAAAGCTGCTGATAGATTATACATGTTCCACCGGCGTGGACGAATAATCATGTATTCAATTGCAGCATTAATATTAATTGGAACGATTATGGCAGGAGGATTAATTGTTCAAGATACTATTAAAATAAAACAGAAAGGAGAAAAATTTTTAAATCAAGCCAACAATTTAGAAGAAAAAATTAAAACATTACGCTTAACAGAATTACCGGATTTACCATTTAGAAGTGAATTGATTGTGAGTGTAGTAGATGTCGGTTTACGTTTACAAGCTAAACATATTTCACCACAAGCAACTTGGAAAAAATTAAGCACAGTTTTTAATTTACATCACAAGTTGGTTCTTAAAAAATTAGAATGGGAAGTAGCTAATTCACCAAGTGAAATTTTTAAATCCACTCCTACTCTTGAAGATGAATCAACAGATGATTTTCAACCAAAAAAATATTTTATTGAGGGAGTGCGACTACATGGAGAAGTATCTAATTTTAAAAGTTACAAAGATGCTTTAGTCATTTTTAAGAAATTTGTGCGTGACTTAAGTCGTTATTGGAAAATTGAAGTATTACAACAACCATATGATCCTAAAGATAAATTACATGGTGGTTCCGAAAAAATTAAAGCTCCTTTTATAATTCAAATTTTAATAACTCACAGTTATCCTCATGAAACAGATTGATTGGTCGGTTTTATTAACCGGTTTAATTGCTTTAATTGTTAGCATTGTACTCGGTATTTCCATTGTTATTGCTAGCCAACAGTATTATAAATCCACTAAAAAATGGCAGAAAAAGCAACAGGCAAATTTTATGGATATGAATGAAGACTATTTTCGTTTAGAAGAAGCATTAAAGATGGTTGATAATTTATATAATTATAGACTGCAACAATTTAAAAATAAAGGTTTTTTTGTTCAAAATTTGCTACCAGATAAACGCCTAGAAATACATGAAGAGGTTGATAAATTATTTAATGATAAGTTAAAAAGTTTATTATTTGAAGATGGAAGTAGTTACGAAGTGCTGGAACAAAATTTGTATGATATTCCAAAGTTTTTAGGTACTGATCCTCAATTTAAAACTTATCAAACTCCAATTCATTTAAAATTGGCTTTATTGCATGAAGGTGATATATTTAAGTTATTGGAAAGGGTGGAGTTTCATAATTATAAATTTACTGGCTTAATGAACTTGCAAAGCTGTAGTATACAAAGTTCTGCCGAATCAATTGACACAAATAATGTTTCTAATCCATACCTAAATGCTGATTGTATATGGGTTTGGTATATATCTACAATATAGCAATTTTTAATTGATTTTCATTATGTATTTAGAATTAAAATTTATGAATATTTATTTACTTATATTGTTAATGGCGTTTGCTCCATTAGTATCTGCAAACAATTTACAACGTTTATTTACTACCGCTCAGGAACGTATGGAACTTGAAGTTAATCGTAATAAACCTGAATATGAACCAATTGAAAAAAAAGTACCAAATTACATAACTGTTAATGGTTTAATAATTCGTTCTAATCAACCAACAACTGTTTGGGTAAACAATAGTAATGACATCTATCAAGATGGTTTTATAGTTAAATTAAATGAAGTTGATAAGTTAAAAACTCCCATTTTTCTATCTGATTCAGAACGAGTTATTTCATTAAAACCGGGGCAAACAGTTAATGTTTTGGATGGTCAAATAACTGATAGTTTTAAGAAAATTCCTACACAAGAGTCACCTTAAATTTTGAACTCTCACGCAAGGTTGCTGATTACTCGACTCCAGTTTCATCTCTCCATATCTCGCAGCATCAGATAAATATTTTAGCCAAAAGACCTGCTAGGTTTTGAAAACCTGTCAGGTCTAATTAAGATAAAAAAGTTATTATCGAAAAAGGAACAGCAGTTTTAGTTAATGCCACCGAAACAAGATAAAAAAAAGTTGCTAAAGCCAATAAAAATGCAGTAGTTTTAATAGTTTTAGTTTTGCCATATTTAAGAGCAATACCACCAATAATAATATAAACTAACAAAGCCACAAGTTTCGCAGTCAACCAAACCTGAGTGCCGGGATACTGATGTAATATGATAATTAAACCAATACCACTAGCTAATAAAGTCGTATCAATAAAATGAGGTAAAGTTTTTGCCCAACGATGTTGCAAAATGGGATTGCACTGCAACATCCAAATACCTCGTAAAGAAAAAGATATAAAAGTAAGCACAACACAAGAAACATGAATATTTTTTATTACTAAATACATTAGATATTACGTTGTTGTTTAATCAATTTTTGTCGAATACGTTGTCGTTTTAAAGATGATATTCTATCCACAAATAATTTTCCATTTAAATGATCTATTTCATGTTGGATACATACTGATAATATTTCATCTGCTGTTAAAGTCAACTGTTTACCATTTTTATCCAAAGCCTGTACAGTTATATTTTCAGCTCGTTGTACTTGTTCAAATACACCTGGAACTGACAGACAGCCCTCTTCTGTTGATTGTTGACCATCAACACTGATAATATTTGGATTGATAAGACATAAAGGTTGATTTTTATTTTCTGATACATCAATCACAATTATCCGTTGATGAATATTGACTTGTGTTGCAGCAAGCCCTATTCCGGGAGCCATATACATAGTTTCAAACATATCGGTGATAATATTTTGTATTTTAGCATCAACTTCTTTAACTGGTTTAGCTTTTGTACGTAATCTTGAATCTGGAAAATGTAATATTTTAAGTAATGCCATAATAATTCAGTTTTTTATCTTATTAACTCTTAAATAACTATTAATGGTTAATGATTTTGATTTTCATTAACAATTAACAATTAACCATTCACAATTATTAAGTTATCTTAACCCCAATATATCTTGCATATCAAACACTCCGGTTTCCTGCTGCATAATCCACTGAGCTGCCCGTATTGCTCCATTGGCAAAAGTCATGCGGCTAGAAGCTTTATGAGATATTTCCACTCGTTCACCAATATCAGCAAACATAACAGTATGTTCTCCGACAATATCACCTGCCCTTATAGTTTCAAAGCCAATAGTTTTTTGTTCTCTTGCTCCAGTTTGTCCTTGTCTTCCGTAAACTGCACATTCAGACAAATCTCTGCCTAAAGCTTCCGCTACTATTTCGCCCATTCGCAAAGCCGTTCCAGAAGGAGCATCAGCTTTATGTCTATGATGTGCTTCAATAACTTCAATATCAACTTCATCACCCATTATTTTGGCAGCAATTTCTAGTAACTTAAATGTTAGGTTAACCCCAACGCTCATATTAGGAGCAAACACAATAGCAATATCTTGAGAAGTTTGATGAATAATTTGGCGTTGCTCGGCAGAAAAACCAGTAGTACCAATGACCATACGTTTGTTAGCAGCCCGACAAATTGCTAAATGTTCTAAGGTTGCTTCAGGAGTGGTAAATTCAATAAGCACATCAAAATCATTAGGTTTTAAATCATTTGATATTGCAATATTATTATGGCCAACTCCAGCTAATTCACCTGAGTCGTTACCTATAAAATTACTAGCTGGATGTTCAAAAGCAACACTTAGATTTGTATTTTTTTCATTTGTACATGCTTCAACGAGTCTACATCCCATTCTACCGGCGGCCCCGGCAATTGCAATATTTATTTGCATAGATAATTCCTGTAAGAAGTTTTATTGTAATAGGGAAAATATTATTTTTTATTTAAATTGTCTGAATCAGAATTTAACAATATTTAAGTCAATAGACATATTTTCTAAATAACAAGTACATCCACTATGCCATTAAAATAAGGAGTTCAAAGCGAAGCTTTGTAGGTAAACAATTTTAACATTAATTAAATCAATTATTGTCAATGTATTTTATAATAACTTTATAACATACAAAGCTTTGCTTTGGACTCCAACTTAATGACTCATGTTCAACAGATTATTTGTTATATGTAGTTCTATAGGACTTACGCATTGACAAAATAATCATTTTATGAATTTGTTAAAATACAAATAGTTACAAAAAATTACACTATTTATATGATTTATATATAAACTATATTTATATAGCTCTGTCATTCTCGTG
>JAUCGL010000121.1 GCA_030378105.1 Candidatus Halobeggiatoa sp. HSG11
CTTCTCATACTATTTTTTTCTTCAATAACGAAATCTATTGCACGTTTTCTGAAATCTATACTATAACTCATATATTTTTACCTATAATTTATTTTTATGGTGTGTTTTTATAAGAATGTTACTATATAGCTTAGGACTTACGTATTGACAAGACAAACATTTAATGAAACCGTTTAAATATCGAAATATCGTTCCCAAACTCTTGTTTGGGAACGCACTGCCAAGAAGCTCCGCTTCGTCATTAATAATGATATATCTTACCTCAATTCAAAGCAGAGCTTTAACAGCATTGTGTTCCCAAACAGGAGTTTGGGAACAATAATGAGTTAAGCCTTAAAGTTGTTAAAAACTTTTAATTTCGATTCCGACAATGTGAAAAATCTATTTTCCATATTCTAAACTACCTTTGTTGTATTTAATACTAGTTATCTGGTGGGTTTTAATATGCCGAGTGAACTCAAAAAATCCACCCACATCCCCATTTTCATTTGCTATTTCAGTGAATATCTGTTGCATTCTTGAACTATGGGTAGTTGCAAATATTTGTACATTGAACTCAACAGCCAAGTCAAATAGCATTTGCCACAAAGCTTTTTGCTTAGTGTAATGAATACTACTTTCAGTTTCATCAATCAATAAAATACCATTTTGGTTGTCTATCAACTGAAAAATAATGTCGGCTATCCGACTAATGGAATTGCCATATAAAGACATGGGAAAAGTTTTGCCATTTTCTTTGGTCAGATAAATTGCAGGTTTACCGATACTTAGCGTATTAACTTCAACTATTGAAGAGTCAATTATCTTAAAAGCATCTTTTACCTTATCTGCATGACCTTTCATGAAACATCTGTCATACTGTTCAGCAAGACTTCTATTTGTTACTGATATTAAATTGGATACAAAACCAATTTTTTTGAAGTTGACATATTCTGGTATTTTACTTGTTCTAGTCCAAACTCCTTCTGAATGTGCAATCAAAGAAAATAATGGTATTGCATGTTTACCAGTTTCATGGTTGACAATATTCAACACTGAAAATGCTGCATCCCTGCTATGTAGCAATAAATCGGATAATTTTTGTTGCTCATCTACACATTCTGAGTTGAAGATAATTTTTAATAAATCATTTTTAGAAGGTGTAAACAGTTCCAATAGGTTAGCAACATTGTTTTCATTAACTGCTCTTACGGTGACAATCGCAGTTTGATCTTGATTAAAGAATAAATTTTCCCATGCTTTTTCAGGTACAGCTTTAAGTATTTCCTGATTAATTCCACGCATTTGCATCATAGTTAATACTTGAGGCGAATGGCTTAAATGTAAAGCTTCTAAAAATGCGGTTTTACCTACATTATTTTTACCACCAATTAAGTTTACTTGATGAAAACCAGAAAATGTTGAAGTTCCAAAGCATCTAAAGTTTTCAATGTTAATTTCTTTAATCATAAACTATTCCACTTTATAAATTTTAAATATAATAACATATTTGAGTATGCAATGTTTTCGTTAAAATTCACAAAAAGATTGGAGTATTTTTTAAGGTGCAATTTTTGCATTGTTTACAATGTATCTTATTGATAATAATAGTTATGGTGTTCGTAATTGACATTACTACTATTTGTTAAGTATAATATTGATTAGTAAGTATAAGTATTATCAGTATAAATTGTATAATTTAAATTTTTAAATTTGGTTAAAATATGACAAATCGTGGACTTAATACATTAATTATTTTACTAGTTTTTATTGGAGTTATCGTACATTTCATTCCTCTATCATCACAAGAACGTATGATTAATTCTATCTCTGATGATGGTTATTTAATGATGACTATTGCTCGTAATATGGCTTTAGGTAATGGAATGAGTGTATCAAATGGAGAAATCCCGACCAATGGTACACAACCTTTGGCCACTGGCTTATGGGCAGTTGGTTACTGGTTATTTGATGGAGATAAAATTAAAGGAATTGCATGGGTTATTTTATTACAATTCGTTCTCGCTACTTTATCTGCTCTTTTAATTTGGCAAGGTGGTAAACGTTTATTACAACCATCTCCAGATGCTGGAATAATTGCCGGATTTGCGGCTGCAATATGGTATGCCAGTCCAATATTAGCAGGGCATACAATGAATGGTTTGGAAACCGCCTTATATACTTTATGTATTATTTTAGCGGCAATGTTATTTAGTTTTTCTAAAACCAGTTGGCCAATGCGATATTGGCTTGGATTTGGTGTTTTATTGGGTTTATGTTTTTGGGCTCGTAATGATGCTACATTTTTTATATTTGCGGTTTGTATAATACATTTATTATCTGGACCATTTGATTTAACTACATTTAAGAAGCGTTTTGTTCAAGTTTTGGTTATGGGTTCTACATCAGTTGTAGTGGCTTTGCCATGGTTAATTAATAATGTTTTAAATTTTGGTAATATCATGCCAATAAGTGGCCAATCAGAATCTTTATTAGCGGAATTTGGTGATAATTTACATTTTATTCCAGTTATTTTGACAGAATATGTATTTGTATTTTTACCAGTTCCACAAGTGATAGGTAGTCAATTTATAGTAAAATTACTATGTGTTATTGTATTATTTATATTACCAATATTACTATTAATTCAACAGTTAAGTCCACAAATTCGGCGTTTGAGTTTATCAATACTTATTTATACCGTATGTTTGATTGGTTTTTATGGTTTATTTTTTGGAGCTGCTAACTTTTTAGCTCGTTATTTCTTTCCAACGACTCCATTTTTTGTCTTGTTATGGGCTAGTTTAATTGTAATATCATGGCGTTATTTGCAACAACGTTTACCATTAATTATTCCAGTGGCTACGGTACTTTTTATAGGAATTATAGTTGGTTTACACGCACGTTCTTATTTGTTTACTAAGCAGTCTGGTGGTTACCATCAGTATTTAGGTGGTTTTAGCCGACATTTTCAGTTCGTTGAATGGGTGAGAGACAATGCTTCTGAAACTACTTGGGTTGGAGCATGGCAGTCTGGTACAATTGGTTATTTCCATGATTATACTATAAATCTTGATGGTAAAACTAACCCTGAAGCTTTGGAAGCAAGACGTGAAAAACGAATACCAGAATATATGATACAAAAGGAAATTAAATATTTTCTTGATTGGGCTGCTTTTGTTGTGTGGAAAGAAAAACCAGTGTTAAAAGATAATTTTTCAGTTATTGTTGAAGACAAATCTAAAAATTTAGTGGTATTTCAGCGTAATGTGAATTAATTATTTTTATTGACAATAATGGGCAGTCAGGTTAAGTTGGACTGCTCGTTAAAAGTATGTTAAGAAATGTGCATGAAATAATTTCGTGAACTACTCATTACTAGCAACGACTACAAAAGACTCAAACTGACAGTCATGGTTAATAAATCCAAGCACATTCAAACTATTGCTACGAGAAAAAGGTATTTCAATATACGTACCTATTTCTTGCCAAGCATATGGAACACATGGTTGAAGATTAAAACCAAATTCATCAAAATAATATACGTTAATGTTCTCCCTGTTTTTCTTTAATGAGTAGTTCTGCTACCATTTTGACTGCTTTTTCATATTCTTTTTGGTTCCTTTTATTTTTTAATGTTATGTGCTTCCACTTTAAACCTGCACGTTTACATATCATTAGGACTTACGCATTGATAAGACAAACATTTAATGAAACCGTTTAAATATCGAAATATCGTTCCCAAACTCTTGTTTGGGAACGCCCTGCCAAAAAGCTCCGCTTCGTCGTTAATAATGATATATCTTACCTCAATTCAAAACAGAGCTATAAACGGCATTGTGTTCCCAAACAGGAGTTTGGGAACAATAATAAGTTATAACTATATAATTTATAAAAATTAATATTTTTTAGCTTTTGTCAATGCGTAAGTCCTACCTTTTATACTTTTAATCATTTTTGCATAAACTTTTGCCTGTTTTTTTGATTACAGATTCCAAAGTATGGGCTGTAGTTTTATTATTGTTCTTTAAAAATTTGCCAAATTGTGCTTTGTTTAATCCCGAAAGTTCTGGTGCATTGGTCAATGAATGTTTGCGAATTTCAACCATGATAGATATAAGGAACCACAAGCAAACTGGGTATTATTTTGTTTTTACATCAATGTTTTTAAGTATCCAATTCCTCAATTGATAAAATCTCATAGTTTGTTCTCTCTATAATTTGTTCAAAAAGATAAGAAAATATTGTAATTGCTCACCCCATAAAAGTATATATTTTTCAATTTGTTATAAATACAAAATATATTTTGTGCTTATATAAACACAATCAATATTTATATTTTCAATTATTTACATAATATTAAACATATTGATATGTATATTATTTATTTTGTAATTTGTATATTTTTCAAATAATTACAACTACAAGGGGTGCGGTGAGTAATTACAAAATATTTTTTATATTTGCACAAAAAAATCACAGAAACAAGCTTTTACATAAAAATTTATATCAAGTCTCAGTATTTGGAATTATAAATAAGCTAAATAAAATGGGTACTTATAGATGGAAAATTTCACAGTCCCTTATTTTCTGGTACAATAGAAGCTAGATTAAGAATTTGGGGAAACCTTTAAGAATAATGAGATTAATTGTTCCTACCACTTCTAACTCGCTAGTGCAGTCAATGAAGATGACACAACTTCATTCTCAAGTGAGTAATAATAGTAATACCTTCGCCAATTTGATATTTGTTTCGGGAATGGAGCAAAGTGGATTTCCCGAAACTCTCAACTTAACTTGGGTTTCGGGAAAATCGTACCTCATTCCCGAAACAACAATTTTGGTATTGGCGAAGGTATTGAATAGGGAAGTTAATTTTAATGTTCTCAATCGACGTAGCGAATATTTAAAATTAATGGAAACTGGTAAACATTAAAGGAAAAGCTCTTTCAATAGAAAAAATTGGTGATGCAGGTGCATTCTCAGGAACATTTATCCAACATTCAATAATGAATAATCAATCGGTGTTACGATTATGACTGGAGGAGTTGCATTAATAGCTATTGGTATTGGCAGTGGTGTTATGTATATGTATCACTTGGGTGATGAAAAAACCGAGCATAAACGAGTAGCTTAATTATTAATATACAAAAAGAATTAAATAAACCATTGTGAATTAACTAACTAATTGAGGTGTAAAAAGCGTAGTACCATACATCAAAAGCTCTTAACATATATTAGACATCTTTCCTAAATAACTGATGGTTGACACAGAGAGCATTTTAATTAATTTGTTCCATAGGTTTCACCTATGGCTATTCAAGTTCCACCCCATTGGGGTTGTTTTAACTATCCTGAAAGGATTGAATGTGAATAGCCACCGATGAAATCGGTGGAATATAAAGCTTTTCTGCGGCAAGCTCAGTTAAATAAGTATATATACTTATTTAGGAAAGATGTCTATTATAGATATGATGTGTTTAACCGCTTAACCTTTGCCCCATTGTCATTAAGTTAAGAGCAGATACATAGGTTTGTCCCTATAAATAATTGAAAATTAATGATTTATATTTTTTATCAAGTACAAAGAAAAAACTTAATTAATCGTCTAAAATTAGATTTAGGAGTGGAATTATGAATAAAACAAAAATACTTGCACCAGCAATGTTAGCTAGTAAACGACAAGAAATGCAAGATCGAGATGGTGTTAATTGGCTAATTGATTTATTTATCAATGAATTACCTAATTACGCTAAAGAATTAAAATTAGCTATTGATATAAATGATGGAGAAGAATTGTATTTAGCAGCTCATAAATTTAAAGGTGCTTGCTCCAGTATGGGAGCTAATGATTTAGAGGAATTTTGTAAGCAGTTAGAAAGTTTAGGTAAAGAAAATTCTTTAGCCAAAGCTTCTCAAATATTAGAAGAAGAGATGTCTAAAAAAATTGCACTTTTGATAGCTGCTTTGGAGCAAGAAAAAGTCAATTATCCAGAAGATTAGACGTATATTCGGAAACTTCTGTCAAACTTCAGTATCTATAGTTTTTCAGATAAATATCTTGGCCAGAAGGTCTGACAGGTTTTGGAAACATGTCAGGTCTGAAAACTTTTATTTTTCTGAAAGTCTTATAGCATGATAATACCTTCGCCAATTGGCAAGTTATTTCGGAAATGGAGCGAAGCGGATTTCCCGAAACAAATATCCAATTGGTGATTATTGTATAGCAATTCTTAATTATGAATTCTTAATTATTAATTAAAATTTATAAAAATATCAGATTCTTGCTTAATATAACTGTGGTCTATCCAATCGAGAAATGCTATAATAAGTGCGAAAAAATTAATACAGAAATATGGCTTTTTTATGTTCAGATAAAAAATGTCTTTAATTATCAAAATCCAGTGAACAAAATTACCAAAATTATGGTTTAACATGACGATTAGTTGTCACTATTGTCAACTTGAGATGTTGCTACTATTGTTTGAAAGATGTCTATTACCTATGCACTTTGAATCACACGCCTACTATAGTTAATACTTGCAAAACTTACGAATATAGATTATATTGTAACAGCTAATTAATAACTTAATATTAAGTTGGAAATTCTTGAAATTGTTACTGTTTAGGAACTAGAATGACTGAATTTGAAGGCCAAATATGGATTGTTCAAAATAACGATGAAATTAATTTTGTTTGTACCATCAAACGAATTAAAAATAAAATTCAGGCTCTTAATGAAAAAGGGCGTGAATTGAGAGTTTCTAAGGATAAATTGTTATGGCAACATCCAACTATAGTCAAAGAGCCAAATGATTGGCATCACAAATTGGCAACAATTAAAGTTGCAGTGGATGCAATATGTAAAGAAATTGATATAGCTTTACTGTGGGAAACTGCTTTAGAATTAGAAGTTTCTGCGATAGACGAATTAATTGACTTATATTTTGGTGACGAAATAACTACCGAAAGAAGGGCCGCTGTTTGGTATACACTATTAAAAAATCGTTTATATTTTAAGCGTAAAGGAAAAGAATGGGAAGCACGTACTGCTAAACAAGTTCAAGAATTGACAGAACAACGAGAACGAGAATTACTACGAGAAAAATCCCAAGCTTTGGCAGAAGAATGGTTACAACAAGTATCTAAAAACCCTATGCCAGCAGTTTTAAATAGTGAAGAATTTAAAATATTAGAAATACCTTATGAAATAACTCCATTTATAGAACGTTTGGAAAATTGGTTAAGAGGTAGTTCTGACAAAGAATTAGAAGAATTAATTAACAAAATTGCTATTAAACTTGCTCCTCGTGAATTAGCTTTTGAAGTATTACAAAAAACTGGCCGTTTACCTCTTGATGCTGATCGAGACGTAATTGTTGCTGGCTTAAAGACAGATTTTTCGGCAGCTATTAATGATGCTGCTAAGACTATTGAAATTTGGCAGCCAGAACAAGGTCAAAATATAACTGATTTACTATTTAGTATTGATGATGAAGAAACTCGTGAAGTTGACGATGCACTAGGAATTGAAAAAGATGGAGAGCAATGGAAACTAACAATAGCAATTGCAGAACCAACTAGTGTTATTCATCGTGGAGATATTTTAGACCGTGAAGCAATGCGACGTGGTACAACAGTATATTTACCAACTCAAACAGTATTAATGTTGCCGGAACATGTTTCTTGCAATATTGCCAGCCTAACAGCAGAACAAGTGCGTTCATCCTTAATAATACGAGTATGGTTAGATGAACAAGGTCAAATAACTAACAGCAAAATTAGCAGAGAAGCAATTAAAGTTTTAAAGCGTTTACATTATGTTGATGCCGATAAATTAATTGCCACTGAAAAGGATGATACTGGTCAACAGTTACGAAATTTATTGAGTTGTGCTAAACAATTACAGACTCAACGTCAAGCTGATGGAGCTTTCACTTTGCAACGTCCAGAATATAAAATTAAGGTTAATGCGGGTGAGGTTTTTGTTGATATAATTAACAAAGATTCTCCAAGTAGGTTGCTAGTGGCAGAAATGATGATTTTAGCTAATCAAATAGCAGCTAAATATGCTTATCGACATCAAATTCCATTAATTTATCGAACTCAAGACCCTCCAATTGAACCCATAACAAAAAAAATGGCTTCTGATCCATTAGCATTACATAAAATTCGTAAACTATTGGGTCGTTCTTCTTTATCATTATATCCCGGCAGTCATAGTGGCTTAGGTTTGTCTATGTATACTCAATTGACTTCACCTTTACGGCGATTTGCTGATTTGGTTATGCAACGGCAACTTATGGCTCATTTGCTAGATGAAGAATTACCATATGATGAAGATGAATTGTTAAAAGTACAGGAAACTGCTGATAGAACAACTCGTGCAGCCCGACAAATTGAAGGAGAGTCTAAAAAACGTTGGTTTATGCAATATTTGAAACAATCACATAGTAATGAACCATTGGGAGCTCTTGTTGTTAATGTGGTAAAAGGCGGTTATAAAACTGAGTTACAACCTTGGGGAGTTGAGGCTTATTTAGCAACTAATCGTTCTTTAAATTCAGGACAATATGTCACTACAATAGCTGAAAAAATTCGGGTGAAAGCTGGTAATGTACGTTTAAAACTGGCTAAATAATTATAAGTTATTATGAATATTTAACTTAAGACTTAAGTATTTGAAATTAAGAATTATATCGGAGTATAAAAATGTCTAAACCAAGAAATTTTATCCCTATTAATATTGCAGTTCTCACAGTCTCGGACAGTCGCACGGAAGAAACAGATACTTCTGGAAAAATATTGGTAGATCGTTTAACTGAAGCAGGGCATAAGTTAGCAGAAAAAGTTATTGTTCCTGATGATATTTATCAAATGCGAGCAGTAGTTTCTAAATGGATTTCTAATCAAGATATTCAGGTAGTTATAACCACTGGTGGTACTGGAGTTACTGGTAGAGATTGTACCCCAGAAGCTATCCAGCCATTATTTGATAAATCTTTAAATGGATTTGGAGAGTTATTTAGGACTGTATCTTATGATGAAATTGGTACTTCAACTTTACAATCCAGAGCTGTGGCCGGAGTTGCTAACGGTACTTATATTTTTTGTTTGCCGGGTTCATCAGGAGCTTGTAGAACTGGTTGGGATAAAATTATTCAAGCTCAATTAGATTACCGTACTCGACCTTGTAATTTTGTAGAAATGATGCCTAGATTATTGGAAACTTAAAAGAAATTGAAAATTGAAAGTTATAAGTTTATGGTAGGACTTAATATATTCCACCGATTTCAGCGGTGGCTATTCACATTTAACCCTTTCAGGGCTTATAAATCAATTATTAACTCCGAAGGGGTGAAACATGAATAGCCATAGGTGAAACCTATGGTACTCATTATAATATATGATAATTACAACATTTTTTTATAGACCTCTTCATCTTCTCCACCAAATATTGTAAATAATCTTTCTATTAAAGTTCCTATTTCTGCATTCATAATGGTGAAATCTGCTTGAAATTGTTGCTCAAAACTTTCAGCATCAATATCATTAATTTGAGTTTTAATTAAATCCAAAATTTGCAACCGTCTAATAACTAGTTCATCATCAACGATTAATCCTAATCTATCATTCCATTCTAATGCCAAACGTTTAACTAATTTACCAGCTTTCAAATGAGCATTAATTTCTTTAGCTAGTAGATTTTGTCGCTTACAATTGGCTTCTGCACCATCATTATTTGCTAATACACAAGCATCTCCTAATTCAATATCTGCTGGACAATCATTAGGTTGTATTAACCATTGAGTCATAACATTAGCCATGTTTTGACGTAATTTAGGTGGAACCACTGGCAAACTACCCACAGTATGACGTAAAAAACTCACTAATTCTTCAGCCTTTTTGGAATTAGGAGTGTCTATCAACAACCAACCATGTTTAACATCAATATAAGCATAGAGATAGTTCGAACGAGTAAATGCTCTTGGAATAAGGTCATGCAATACTTCATCACGAATTCCGTCTTTTTCCCGTTTTCTCACTTTACGCATTTGTTGAGCTTCAATTTCTTCCACTCTATCATTAACAAATTCACGAATAACTGATGCTGGTAAAATTTTCTCTTCCTTACGCATCTTGAAAACTAAGCAATTATTAACACTATATACAAGATGCTCGCTATTATGTCCTAATGGAGAAACCCAACCAATACTTTCCATATCCATCTTTCCGCAAGGATGGAAAGCTAATTTTGTTAAGTTTTCTTGTAATTCTTCAGTTGATACTGCCACATCTTGTAAAAAACGAAAAATATGTAAATTTTTAAACCACATCTTTAATGTCCAGTATAAATATTATTCAAAGATTAATAAGTCTTGCAATATATAATGCTGACAGTTTAAATATACTGTTAAATCAATAGATTAAAAAGTCTAACATTATTTTATGCAGAACTACTCAAAGATTAAATTCAAAATAACTTGTCTATGTTAAATTTTCATTATATAATGCTATATTATAAGTTTTTGGAAATTATTTTAGCTTGCTAAATTATTTACATGGAAATTGAATTGCAAACTGTACAACAGTTTTTACCATGTTACCATAGTTTTTTGTGAACCACATCTTGAAAATACAACCCATTCATTCAAAAATTAAAAATATCATATTAGATTTAGACTTTAAAACAACAAGAATGGTAATCTTTTTGCATTGCAGAAACTTTATCCATTTGGAAATGCCTAGAAAATGAAATTCGTATTTCAGCTTGGCAATTATTTTGTAACATTTTTCTTATTAAAAATTTCTAACGATTATTGAATTATACATACTTATGACTCAAACAGATAAAGAAGAAAATATATTTGCAGATGATGCTATTTTTGCAGACGATGATTTTGCAGATGATGATAAAGTATTAGTTCAAGATGATAACGATTTTTCTTGTCAGGATAAAAATTGGAAAATTTTTATTGTTGATGATGAAAAAGATGTTCATCAATTGACACGGTTTGTGTTAGAAGATTACGTTTATCAAAGTAAACCTTTAGAATTTTTAAGTGCTTATTCTGCCACTGAAGCTAAAAAAATGGTCAACCGACATAATAATATAGCGGTTATTTTTTTAGATGTTGTGATGGAAACTAACGATGCTGGTTTGAAATTAATAGAATATATTCGAGAACATAATAAATTTGCTCGTATAATTTTAAGGACCGGCCAGCCGGGTTATGCTCCAGAAAAGCAGGTGATTTTGAAATATGATATCAATGATTACAAAAATAAAACCGAGCTAACCGATCAAAAATTATTTACTGTTATAACATCTAGTTTACGGGCATATTCAGATATAATGACAATTGAGGTGTACCGCCAATCTTTAGAAGATAAAGTTATTGAACGTACTCTTGAACTTAAAAATAAAAATGAAACTTTGGTTGGTATGAATCAGGAATTAATTAATCTTAATCAAGAAAAGAATGAATTTTTAGGTATTGCCGCTCATGATTTAAAAAATCCACTATCAGCAATTCAATCTTTAGCTAATCTTATGAGAATAGCAATTAACGATTTCCCGCAAGAGAAAATTGTTGAATTTGCTACTATGATTGAAAACAGTGCCCAAAGATTATTTGCTTTGATCCAAAATTTGTTAGATGTTAATGCAATAGAGTCTGGCAATACTCACATATCACTGGCATCTTATGATATACTGCCTTTTTTTCAGACTATAGTACAGAATTATCTGAAACCAGCAGAAGATAAAAATATTGAAGTGAGATTTAATTTTGTGGAAGAACAATACCAAATTCTTGCTGATGAAAATGCAATTTTTCAGGTGTTAGATAATTTAATTTCTAATGCAATTAAATATTCTCCACACGGTAAAAATGTATATTTAACTTTATCTAAAGTTGATAACAAGGTACGTTGTGAGATAAGAGATGAAGGCCCAGGTCTTAGTGAAAAAGATTTAAGTAAGTTATTTGGTAAATTTGCTAGACTAACTCCCCGTCCTACTGGTGACGAACATTCAACTGGTTTGGGATTGTTTATTGTTAAAAAGTTGGTTGAAGTTATGCAAGGTAATGTATGGTGTAAAAGTGAACTTGGCAAGGGAACTACCTTTATTGCAGATTTTCCACTGCTGACTGAAACTGAATAATTTAAAGGAGTGTGGTCAAGTTGTTAGATATATTAAAAAGAGGATTAAGAATGCGGAGGACAAGATGAAAGTAACAGCAATAGGTGTTAGTTCAGCCTTTGCCACCGGAGAATATACCGATATAATTCCAATTGAACAAGCCAAAGAATTATGTTTGCAAATTGCTTCCAGTGCAGAATTTAAAAATATTTCTGAAGAAGTTTGTGAAGAAGTTATTAATATTAAACTGAAAAAACTAACTCAACAGTTTTATACCCCTAGATGGCAATCTAATTTTTTAATTGAATTTGATATGCCGGGTAAAAGAATGAAAAAACCTTACCGTCTATTAGTTGACGCTGGTGGTGATGTTCGTCATGCTTTAAAAAGGTTGAAATTAACTTCATCTGATATAGATGGTGTTTATATTTCGCACCCTCATAACGATCATATTGGCGGTATGGAATATTTAGCTTTGACTACGTTTTTTAATCCTTTTTATACTTCAGCAAAACAAGAATGGCTTAAGAACCAATTTATTGCTGATAAATTATTTTTAGAGCAAGAATGGTGGCCGGTGCCTCCAAGTAATACTAAATTGGACTTATTTGTTCATCAAAAAGTACTCAAGCCTTTAAAAAGAGCATTGGGTCCGGGGTTAGACACTCTACAAGGCGTACCAGATGTTACTTTGGATACCTATTTTAATGTTAATATTTTAGGTAAACAAGAAAATGGTCATACCAAATCACACACCTTTCAGGATGGTGAAGGTCATTGGAAATTGACACCAATTTTTGCAATGCATGTTATTTCTAGTTGTGAAGAAATGCCTAGCTATGGTTTGAGTTTACAGCATTCAAGTGGTTACAATGTGCTTATGCCAACCGATATCCAGTCAATTATGCCAACCCAACTGGAATCCCATTATAAACGAGCTCATCGTATTTATATGGACTGTGAAACTTCACCATTCCCTTCTGGAGTTCATCCCCATGTTACTGATTTAATTGGTAAACTTGATGCCGATATTCAAAGAAAATGTTTGCTTTATCATTACGATGAGTATCCACAAGTACCTGGTGATATGTTCTATGGTATTTTAAATACATGGGATTCGCATACTTATCCTCCTCCTGAAGACGAGCCTTCTTAACAGCATGTTAGCATCAGAAAGTTCTAAAGAATTAATTCCAATTCACATTGTTACTGGTTTTCTTGGCAGTGGTAAAACTACTTTACTTAACCAATTATTACAACAACCAGAAATGCAAAATACCATTGTGATTATCAATGAGTTTGGAGAAATAAGTGTTGATCACCTGTTAATTGAAACTACTACTGAAGATATGATGATATTGGAAGGTGGTTGTGTGTGTTGTGCAATCCGTACTGATTTACTTAATACTTTAGAAGAGCTATTTCATAAACGTGATCGACAAGAAATAAATGAATTCAAACAAATTGTTGTAGAAACAACTGGATTAGCAGACCCAGCCCCAATTTTACGCACTTTAATCAATGACCAATTTGTTGCTACTTATTATCGCTTAGATACAATAGTCACAACTGTTGACGCTGTATATGCTATTCAACAGTCAACCGAATATGACGAATCAGTCAAACAGATTGCTTTAGCAAATCATTTAATATTGACCAAGATCGATTTGGTTAATGATAATGATTTAGATATTTTAATCAGCCATTTAGAACAAATTAATCCCACTGCTAAACTACATAAAGTTAATCTTCAAAAACAGCATTTAAAAGCAACTGATTTATTTGATAACGAGCATTACGACAAACAAACTCAACAACTTGATATTAATCATTGGTTAAAAGTAGAATCTCATACTAATCATATTCATAATACTTACATAAGAACTTTTTGTATTGAGCATCAAGAACCTTTACATTGGCTGACATTAGAACATTGGATACAACAATTAACCCGTTTGCGTGGTAAAGATTTATTGCGAGTTAAAGGGATTGCTTATACTTATGAAACTGATTTGCCAGTGATAATTCAAGGTGTACAACATATTTTTCAACCTCCAACTACATTAAAAGCCTGGCCAGATGATAAAAGATGCTCACAGATTGTATTTATTACTAGAAGTATTGAAAAACAATTAGTTGAAAAGGTTTTACAAGCTATAATAAACAGTAAAAACTCCGTTGATATCTGTAATGCTGCACTACTTCTTTTATGATGTAATCAACTTTTTTCCATAGATAAATTGGCCACATATAGTTCCATTAATGTCTGCAATTTCTGGCAAATGTCCCCATTCGCTAAACCCATGTTTCTTTAAAATATCCACACTAACATAATTAACATCAAGTAATAAAGCAAATAAATGCTTAAAACCAAATTTTGGGGCTTGTTGTAATGTATATGTTATTAGCTTTTTGCCCACTCCTTGCTTTCTTAAATCTGTATGAATATAAAAACTTATTTCCGCAACAGATATAAGTGCTTTCCTGCCAGCTCTATGTGCAGTTAAACTACACCAACCACATATGAAACTATCTTGTTCTGCCACGAATATTGGATATTTTGTAGGAATATGTTGGACAAACCATTCTTGCATACTAAATATAGTTACCGGTTCTAAATCAGCAGTGCAAAATTGTTCAGCAACAGCTTGATTATATATCTCAACTATTGCTCTCAAATCAGAAATTGTAGCAATTCTTATGTTCATTTATCCATTAATATTGATGATAGTTTGTGGTAAAACACAATAAAGTTTGGTAGTCCCTACAAACCGATGTAGGTATGTTATCATAGTATTTTATATCAAGATAAACACTTAATAAAGGTATTGGAATATATGTGCGAAAAAATTAATACAGAAATAATAATTTTATGTCCAG
>JAUCGL010000122.1 GCA_030378105.1 Candidatus Halobeggiatoa sp. HSG11
TTTGAACAAGCTCACCGTTAAGTCATGGGGGAGTCGGTGGGACGGAGCTGCTTCAGTGCGGAGTCGCCCGATGAGACCGGACGTGTCGGGGCAATTATAACCGGTTTCGCTGAAAAATTGATTAGTCCACGGGACATGGACGTTCCGGGGACATCATGAAATTTCTGCGAAACTCCTTATTTAAATCGTGTTATGTGTTCCAATAACAACGGTTGAGTCACATGTTGATGATGGTATTGGTATTGCGGTGAAACTTTGTTGCGTTTTTTCCCCAATGATTGTCACGAATCCCTTCGGGAAGTTGTCCAGTTATATATTGACCATTCGGTGTTTCATATTGTGCTAAAAGATAGCAAGTGTTGTTTATTTGAATAATTATATCTTGAACAACAATATCAGTATACCCTTTGAACTTGCTACCTTCTGGGATATTATCTGGTTTTATTATTTCTGTATTGTGAATTGGCAATTCTACTGTTTTTGCAACGTTTGGGACCTTTTTCCGTAAGTTTCTTTTTTATCTGTCTTTTCTTCTTTATCATCAGCAATGTCTGTTTCTTCGTCCATTGTAGCTGGGTTTAATTTTTGGTTTGATTGTTTCGCCTTTTAATTTCAGTATCTGGTTTTTTAATTCTTCTATTTCCACATTTTGCCATACAATCACTTCCAGTAGTTGGTCAACTAACTGGGCTGCGTTCTTTATCGCTTATTTTTGGCTGTGATGGTTTTGGCGTTTTCATAATTACTATTATACACTTTTTTAGGATTTACCTGCGGATAATGAGAAGTTACTGTTTACTCACCTAAAGACATGATTGAAATGGATTTAACTGAGTAAATTATTAATTGTAGAGACGCAATGCTTGCGTCTCTTAATTATAGCAATTCTTAATTATGAATGCTTAATTCTTAATTAAAATTTATAAAAATATCAGACTCTTGCTTAATATAACTGTAGTCTATCCAATCGGGAAATGTTATTATGGACATTCCCTTGAACATCATGAAATCTCTGCGAAACTTAATCATTTTTTTAAGATAGATTTAACTATCTCTCTGTCACTTAATGACAAACGTTTATCACCAATCAATTGATAATCTTCATGACCTTTCCCAGCAATCAACACCACATCATTAACATTTGCATTTTGTAACGCATACTCAATTGCTTGTTTCCGATCTGGAATAACTGCGGTTGGAGTTGGACAACCCTGTAAAATATCATCAATAATTGCTTGTGAACTCTCATGGCGTGGATTATCATCAGTGATAACAATTTTATTAGCACAAAGTTGAGCAATTTCTCCCATTAATTCTCGTTTACCTCGATCCCTATCTCCACCACAACCAAATACACACCAAATATTACCTTTATTATCCTGTAAATGCTCACTTAATGCCAATAAAGCCTTTTCCAAAGCATCGGGAGTATGAGCATAATCTACAACAGCAGTCACCTGTTCTGCTGAACCAATACGCTCCATACGTCCGGGAACTGTTGGTAAAATAGTTAGCTTGTTGATTAATTCATGTAAAGGAATGTCCATGCTCAATAATGTCGTTAAGATAGCCAAAATATTACTTACGTTAAAATGCCCCAACCAAGGACTATGTAATTTTTCACTACCCCAATCACTATGAATACTTAACTGACAACCATTAGTATTATAACTCAATATCTTAGCATAAACATTTGCCATCTTATCTTGAATGCTATAAGTTAATGCCGTTGGTAATTCAGCCAAAATACTTCGCCCAAACTCATCATCATAATTAACTACTGCATTTTTTAAATTAGGCATAGAAAATAAAATACGTTTAGCATCACTATAAGCCGTCATAGTCTTATGATAATCCAAATGATCTCGGCTTAAATTAGTCAATACTGCGGTTTCAAAATTAACCCCACTAACTCGACCTTGCACTAAAGCATGGGATGAAACTTCCATAACAGCTTGTGACACCTGTTGCTGCTTTAATTTTGCAAATAAAGCTTGTAAAGAAATAGCATGAGGAGTTGTGTGACTAGCTGGTTGTAAGTTTCCATAAATGCCATAACCAAGAGTTCCAAATAATCCACAAGGAGCATAAGATTGTAGTATATGAGCTATAGCATGAGCTGTTGAAGTTTTGCCATTAGTGCCGGTTATGCCAATAACAGACATGTTTTGAGAAGGATTATGATAAAATTTAGCGGCTATCTCTCCTAAACATTCAGATAAATTTGGCAAATTAATGCAAGGAATATTGTTGGGTAATATCTCTATACTGAAGGTGAGGGACTGTTTAACAATAGCTACTGCTCCTCGTTGCAAGGCCATGTTAATATATAATTTGCCATCAGTTTGAGTACCAGTTATGGCAAAAAATAAATCACCGGGAGAAACAACTCGACTATCTAAAGATAAACCAGTTATTAAACAATCATTTGATAGGTCAATCTCCAATAAATCACTTAAAAACATCTGAATTCCTTTGTATATAATTATTTTAACGCTTTCTGAGTTTAGGATTTAATGCTTCTCGCATTCCTTCACCAACCAAATTAAAAGCCAATACAATAACTAAAATCGCTATGCCGGGAATAAAAAACAACCAAGGTGCATCAAAAATAAAATTCTTACCATCTGCAAGAATATTACCCCAAGTTGCATAAGGAGGTTGTACTCCAAATCCTAAAAAGCTTAAAGCTGATTCGGTTAAAATAGCTGCTGCTACTCCAATAACTGCTGATACTAAAACTGGAGCAATTGCATTGGGAACCATATGTAAAAAAATAATTCGCCATTCGGGTAAACCTAAAGCTTTTGCAGCTATAACAAAGTCTTGCTCTCGTAATGCCAAAAACTCGGCTCTCACAAAACGAGCAGTTCCCATCCAACTTGTTATTCCTATTATAATCATGATGTTATAGATACTAGGTGGTAATAATGCCACCGCCGTTAAAATAAGAAAAAAAGTTGGGAAGCAGAGCATAACATCGGTAAATCGCATAATTAATGTATCTACCGAAATAAAACCTAATCGGACATTGCCATAAAAGCCGGCTAAACCACCAAATAATATACCTATAAAAGTTGAAATACCAACAGCTACAAAACCTATGGATAGTGATACAAAAGAACCTTGTAACATACGAGCGAATACGTCACGACCTAATTCATCGGTTCCTAATATGTAAATTCCAAATTGAGGCACTTCTTCTAATAAAATATGCGATGAAGCTATAGATAATGGTGGCATTAATTTATCAACTAATCTAACCATTGCTGGATCGAAAAATACAATCCATTCAGTTAAAACCTTACCGGTTATGGCTGCTACAATTAAAAATAACAATATAATAAATCCGAACATTGCCAACTTATCTTTACGAAATAATCGCCAAAATTCTTGGACCGGAGTTTCTGATTGAATAGTTACTTGTTTGTTTTCCATATCATTCCAAACGAATTCGCGGATCAACTGCTGCATAAAGAATATCGGATAAAAAAGTTCCAATTAGAGTTAAAGCGGCAGCAATGAAATTGATGGTTAAAATAACTGGAAAATCCCTAGCTAAAATAGCTTCATAACCTAATCTACCCAAACCCGGCCAAGCAAAAATAGCTTCAAAGATAACTGAACCTCCTATTAAACCGGGTAATAAAAATCCAAATAAAGTGACAAATGGTAATAAAGCATTACGTAAGGCATGGTGGTAAATTACAGTATCTTCATCTAGCCCTTTGGCTCGTGCAGTGCGTACATAATCTTGGCCTATAACTTCCAACATTTGTGAACGTACATAGCGAGATAATACTGCAACTCCAGCCAAAGCCGACATTAAAGACGGGATAACCAAATGCCAAATTCTATCCATGCCTCTAAATAACGGGCTTGCCTCTTCCATTCCAAAAGTTCGCATACCAATAACTGGCACTCCAAATAAATCAACTACCCATAAGATCATAATATAAGACAGGAAAAACCCCGGAATTGAAATCAAGGCATAAGCAATAAAGGTTGAACCTCGATCATAGGCTGAATTTCTATGCACAGCAGCTTGAATTCCAGTTGGGAAAGCCAAAGTCCAAACAAGTAAAGTGGCACAGATAAATAATGGTAGTGAGTTTAAAAAGCGTTCCCAAATTTTTGGTAAAACTGGTTGACTATCTTTAAATGATTTTAACTCACCAGTAAATAAATCTCGCATCCAATACATATATTGCAAATGAATAGGGTCATCCAAATGAAAAGCAGCCCGAATTTTAGCAATATCTTCCGGTTGCATACGTGGATTGGATGGATCAACTTCGCTTGGTTCTCCGGGAGCTAGATGTACTACCGAATGGGCAAGTATGGAGACGATGAATAATAATACACAGCGTTGTAATAAATTACGAAATATATAAGCCAACATAAGTTGTTAATTTTATTTTTTTTTAAAACTGATTAGCTAATTTTATGAGAATAATTAAGTATGAGATTTTAAAACATTTCCAATATTATACACAATTTTTTATATAAAGTGAGCATAACTAATTGGATATGATTCTTCTATATAAATTAACTATATGATATATGTCGAATTTAATTGATAACTAACTATTTATAATTAAGAATTGTTATGCTTATATATTAATAATACTTAGTATAGTCAAGTAGGTTGGGTTAGCTTATTAAGCTTGTGATATAACGTAATTCGACCTTTAATATTCCACCGATTTCATCGGTGGCTATTCACATTCAATCCTTTCAGGATAGTTATTAAAACAACCCCAACAGGGTTAAAATTGAATAGCCATAGGTCATAAGGTGTTCGGGATTTACCAGAAATGTACTATTTAATTGTGAATTAGTGAATAAAAAATGGTTAATTATTAATTATTTTGACTTTCATTAACAATTAATTATTCACAGTTAACCATTCACAATTAAATATACATATCAATTAGTTATAAATTATTCCAAACACCTAATGAGCCATAGATAAAACCTATGGAATGCGAATTAATTAAAATGCTCTCTGCGTTAACCACATCGTTATACATAAGTAGGGTGGGTAGGAACGAAGTCACTGCCATTAAGTTAAGGAATTTATATTTATTATCAATGCTATACATATCAAATCATCTGTTAAGCAAAAATTGCACCTTAAAAAATACTTCAATATTTTTAGTTAATTATTGAGCTACGTCATTTTACTATGCTAAATAGTCAACATTATAACATATTGATTAATAGTCGTTATTTTCTTAACTTAATGGCAGTGACCCATAACTCATGCCAACTTTTTATATTTATAAATCTAATTTAAACTATAATGCTTTCAAGTAATATTTATCAAAATAATGATTTATAAAGATTTTAAATATAGGTGTCATATAAAAAATATAAAATAAATTCAGTTATTTGTAGTATAATAGTGTATTTTTTATCTTGAACGAGTTCTGACGATTTTGTAGCTATAGCAGAGTTTATTATTGTTCTCAAACTCCTGTTCTCATCGTTATACACAAGTATTTAAGTATTTGAAATGAAAATATATTATGTAGGGTGGGTAGTAACGAAGTGGAAACCCACCAAACCTTCAAAATGGTGGATTTCATTTCATTCTATCCATCCTACATTTGTTACTTGGGACTTATGTATAACGATGAGAACTCCTATTTGGGAACACAATGCCATTTATAGCTCTGCTTTGAATTGAGGTAAGATATATCTTTATTAACGACGAAGCAGAGCTTCTTGGCAGTGCGTTCCCAAACAAGAGTTTGGGAACGATATTTCGATATTTAAACGGTTTCATTAAATGTTTATCTTGTCAATGCGTAAGTCTTAAATTATATATAACAAAAACATGCCATTTATTAACCAATTGTTTTAATAGGATATTATATAAAAAAACAGCTTTCTAAAATTTAGAAAAATATGGGGAATTGAGCAACAATTTGCTTGCAATTATTTTTTAATTTTTTTGGGGGGGTAGGACAATATTAGAAGATTTTTGAGCCATGCTATAATTAATCAAAAGTGAAAATGATGAACTCAAAATGACAGATGAAGAACTAAAAGAACTGGTTGGTAGTTTGGCTATTGCCCAGCAAAAAACAGATATTCAATTAAAAGAAGTAGCTGAACAGCAGAAACTAACTTCTGAGCAGCACAAGTTAACTGAAGCAGGTTTAACTAAATTAGAGAAAAATATTGCTGAATTAGTTGAACAGCAAAAATTAACCGACAAAAAAATGGTTGAAATGGCAACTCAATTAGGAGGAATAGGTAATATTCAGGGTGACGTTGCAGAGGATTTATTTCGTAGGAACATATCTGACTTACTAGCTCAGTATGGAATCCAGATTAATCAGGTGATAACTAACTTGAAAACTATTAAATCCGAATACGATATTGTAGCAATAAATGCAGATAAGGTGATTGTGTTAGAAGTAAAAAATAAGCTAACTTCCTACCACATTAAACATTTTTTAAAGAAACAATTACCCAAATTTAAACAAGAACATATAGCCTTTGCGAAACATAAAATATATGGTGCAATTGGCTCTTTAGTTATTTCGGAACATTTGGAAAAACAAGCGGAAAAAGCTGGCTTATTTGTATTAACTCAGAACAAAAATGGCGGTGCTAGTATAATCAATAAATCAACTTTCAAAGCTAAAGCTTTTTGACTATAGACATTCATTAAGATACATTCGTGTGAAACCTGCGAAGTTTTGGAAACCTCGTAGGATTTAAGTGAAATTATTTATCTGAAAAACTATAGCCGGGTGGGGTCGGTGAAGCAAGTGTGTAACCGACCATTTTCAAGTTAATTGCAAACATCGGAAGGTCGATTTCACTGTGTTACACTGACCCTACCCGGCTTTAACTATGTGAAAAATTATGAATTTAATTTCTGAAACTCAATTGTTTTATGAAATAGGTAATCAAACTCCTAATCAGGCTCGATTTAAAGTTAAAGACAATTGGCAAACCATAACTTGGGGTCAATGTTTAGATTCTGCTACTAAAATCACATATTATTTGTCCGAAATTGGAGTTGGACTGGAAACCAAAGTTGCTATTTTTGCTAAAAATCAACTGGAATGGTCTTATTTTGATACAGCATTACATGCAGTTCGTGCTATTTTAGTGCCTATTTATACCTCAAGTACTCCAGAACAAGTTCAATATATCCTCGCTCATTCTAATGCTGAAATAATTGTTACCGAATTAGAACGTTTACCAACATTATTTAAAATTTTACCGACTTTACCTCTTATTAAAAAAGTAATCGTAATTGATCTAACGAATGAAGAACAATTATCCCAACTCAATGAATCTAAACTTGAAATAAGCAATCTGTTTATTTCTCTAGCTACCATTTATCAGCAACAATTAGGAGCTGATTTACAATTTTTTATAGATAAAATTCAACCTGATGATACGTCTGCCATCCTCTATACTTCTGGTACTACCGGCAATCCCAAAGGAGTCGTATTGACTCGGCATAATTTACAAACCAATTCAGAGGATTGGATTGATGTTTTGAGTGATTTAATGCCAACTGTGCGAGTTGATTTATTATGGTTGCCAATGTCACATATTTTTGGTTGGGGTGAAATGGGATTGGGTAATATGTTGGGATTTACAACTTATTTAACGACCCATCTTGAAGTATTAAATGATATGCCTCACGTTAAACCAACTGTTTTTATGAGTGTGCCAGCTTATTGGGAAAAATTATATTTAGACGCAAAATCTTATTCCACACAAGAAACTGCCCAATTAGAAAAACTACACGAATTAACTGGGGGACGGTTACAATTTTGTTTATCAGGAGGGGCCGGTTTAAAACGAGAAGTTAAGGAATTTTTTTATGCTGCTGATTTGCTTATTATAGAAGGATATGGTTTGACCGAATGCTCTCCTACTTTGACTATGAATCGCAAAAATGATTTCGATTTTGATACTGTTGGCAAACCATTTCCCAAAGTTCAACTTAAACTAGCTCAAGATGGTGAAATTCTAGCAAAAGGTCCTAATATTTTTAAAGAATATTATAAGAATCAATCAGCAACAGATGATAGTTTTGATGTAGAAGGCTGGTTTAAAACTGGAGATTTAGGAGAATTAACCACTCAAGGTTTTTTAACAATTAAGGGACGGAAAAAAGAAATAATTGTTACAACTGGTGGCAAAAATATTTCTCCACAACTAATAGAAGCACAATTTAAGGATGACCCATACATTGAACATATTGTGCTTTATGGTAATGAACGCAAATACTTAACAGCATTAGTAACCTTGCAGGAGGCAAATATTAAAGATTATGCCGCTGAAAATGAAGACTATGCAACATTAATAAATAGTCAGCAGGTTCAAACTCTTATTCAGCAACGTATAGAAATAGTTAATAATAACTTAGCTTCTTATGAAACAATTAAAAAATTTATGATTTATGCTGGACATTTAACTGTAGAAACTGGTTTTTTAACTGCATCACTTAAGCTAAAAAGAAATAAAGTATATGAAGTGTTTAAAAAACAATTAGATGAACTTTATAAGTGATAATTTAATGATATTGCCTAAACATATATTATTTTAAGATACTATTAAGTTTATTATGTGATATACTGTGAAACAACAAGACGCTTCCATTAAAGCACTGTTAATTATGTTTAAAGATGGAAATATCTGACTAATACCTGTATTAACAATTGTAACTAGTTTAATATTTTAAGGGAAAAATCATGACACAATTTATCATTGGTATAGCAGTTTTAATTTTAATAATTCTTTTCTACTCTTTTACTATTTTACGTGAATATGAGCGAGCAGTAGTATTCTTTTTAGGTCGCTATCGAAAAGTTAAAGGTCCGGGACCTACTTTTATTTTTCCACTTGTTGAAACAATGATTAAGATGGATACTCGTACTGTTGTTATGGATGTGCCATCTCAAGATGTTATCTCAAAGGATAATGTATCAGTTAAGGTCAACGCAGTTGTGTATTTTCGTACAATTCATCCAGAAAAAGCAGTCATTCAAGTAGCAGATTACCAGCAAGCCACAAGTCAACTGGCCCAAACAACATTGCGTTCTGTTCTTGGTCATCACGAATTGGATGATATACTTACCGAACGTGACAAGCTTAACAAAGATATTCAGGAAATTTTAGATGAACAAACTGATGCTTGGGGAATAAAAGTTTCTAACGTAGAAATCAAGCATGTAGATTTGAATGAAAGTATGATTCGAGCTATTGCTAGACAGGCAGAAGCTGAGCGGGAACGGCGAGCTAAAGTGATTCACGCTGATGGCGAACTTCAAGCATCAGAGAAATTACAACAGGCTGCTAAAATAATCTCCACACAGCCACAGGCATTGCAATTACGTTATTTGCAAACTATGAATGATGTGGCTTCGGAAAGCAAAACCAATACTATTGTATTCCCATTACCGATTGATTTAATTGGCCCATTACAAGATTTACTTAAAAAGGCCAGTTAAGGTTTTTTGGAGTTCAAAGCTTCAGCTTTGGATTGTTTATGTTTGAATTAAACATTTTCAAAGCTTCGCTTTGGACTCCAGGTCTCTGCATTGACATAAAATGAATACAGCAGAGCGGTATATGGTAGGCATTTCCAACGAGACGTTGGGAACGAGATACACGTCCGGTCTCATCGGGCGACTCCGCACTTAAGCAGCTTCTTCCCACCGCTCCCCCATAACGTAAACGGTGAGCTTGTTCAAAATTTCAAGAAATGCACTCCGCTTAACTATTTCCTCAAATTTAAGAACTCTCACCTAATTACAGACTACTCAACTTCGGCTTCGCCTCTCCATGTCTCGTAGCGTGGAAAAATCCTAAACAGGATGCAACACATCTGAGGTATTTCAAAACCTTTGAGGAGCTTCGCAATTCTGTTAGCGAAACTTTCAAAACATATATGGAAGATAACGCCTTAAATATCTGATTCTTGATTGAGAAATTATTTATTTAAAAAACTATATACCTGCATTTTTTAAACTGGTTTTGACTTCTCTTAATAGTTTTGGCATTATAATTTTTTTCTGATAATATTTGTTTAGTTTATTACATTATTTACTGTAACGAAAACTATTTTATATATTATATTTTTAGCAATAATTACTGTCCTAATTACATAAATTTTTCTTAACTTATTGATTAATATCCTGTACAAATAATAAATATATAATATAATTTTAAAAAAGTTCGTTAAAAGATTTATATTGTTAAAATTTAATGGAATCAAAAATGTTATATAAAAAATATCTTATCTTAATCACTGGTTTATTGCTTAACCTACCAGTAAATGCCTCTGACCCACAAATACATATGTTAGTTGACACTTGTATCGCTTGTCATGGAACTGATGGCTCAAGCGTTGGTTCAGCAACCCCAAATATCGCTAATATGCGAGAAAAATTATTTATCAAGGCTATGCAAGATATGAAATCGGGCGAACGGCCAAGCACGGTCATGAAAGTCATTGCAACCGGTTATACTGATAATGAAATCAAAATCATGGCTCAATTTTTCAGCCAACAACAAGCTATTCCACATCGTCAAAATTTTGATGTAGAAAAAGCTAAAAAAGGCAGAGAATTACATAACTTATATTGTAATGGCTGTCATAAAATTGAAGGTCGAACCCAACTGTTATCCAACAATTTAGCTGGCCAACAAATGCTTTATCTACGTCACCGCTTAACCGAATTTATTAATGATGCAGACCCAACTATTTCTCCTTTGATGAAAAATGCGTTAAAACATTTTATTGATAACAATAGTCAAGAAAGTCTTGATGATCTTGTTCATTACTATGCTAGTTTAGGTGGAAAATAATGGCAAATTATACTCGTAGAACATTTTTAGCTTTAACTGCCGTAGCTGCTGGCACGGCTGGATTCTATGCTTTAACTTCCAAAAATAAGAAAAAAGTGGTTGTCATAGGTGGTGGGGCGAGTGGAGTCATTGCCGCAAAATATATTCATAAAATTGAACCAGATATTGATATAACCATCGTTGAACAGAATCAACATTACTACACTTGCTTTATGAGTAATGAAGTTATAGGTGGTACTAGAACTATTGAATCTATTAAGTATGATTACAATAACCTGCAAAAATATGGTATCAATATCGTTTATTCGCAGGCAACTGGTATTGACCCGAATTTAAAACAAGTTCATCTGCAAAATGGTGATAATCTTACCTATGATCGTTTAATTGTTTCGCCCGGCATAAGTTTTAATTGGAATGATGGTCATGATGAAACTTTGGTGGATAAAATTCCTCATGCTTGGAAGGCAGGTCCTCAGACAACATTGTTGCAGCAGCAATTACAAACTATGAAAAATGGTGATAATGTTATCATCACCGTGCCATCGAAACCATTTCGTTGTCCACCCGGACCTTATGAACGAGCCAGCTTGATTGCTCAATATTTTAAACGCAATAAACCCAAATCTAAAGTATTAATTTTCGATTCCAATCAAAGCTTTGCTAAACAAAATTTATTTACACAAGGTTGGGAACAGCTTTATGGTTATGGAACTGATAGTAGTTTGATTGAATGGATTCCACCGGATAGAGGTGGCAAATTAGTAGCAGTTGATGCTGCGGCAATGGCTATCCATACTTCGGAGGCTACACATAAGGCAGCTGTTATTAATGTGATTCCACCACAAAAAGCTGGAAAGATTGCTATTGATAGTGGTTTAACTGATGCAAGCGGTTGGTGTCCAATCAATCAGAGAACTTTTGAATCTATTTTGCAGAAAGATATTTATGTTATAGGCGATGCATGTATTGCTGGAGTTATGCCAAAATCAGCTTATTCTGCCAATTCGCAAGCCAAAGTATGTGCTCAAGCTGTAACTGCTTCTTTACGTGAGGTAGAAATGGTTAATCCAACTTTGATCAATACTTGTTATAGTTTGGTGGGAGATGAGTTTGGAATTTCGGTAGCGGGTGTATATCGAATTAAAAATGGAGAAATTCAAGTATCACAAGATGCAAGTGGCTCTTCCCCAACGCAAGCATCGGCAGATTACCGCAAAAGTGAAGTTGCATATGCTCATAGTTTATACGATAACATTACGCATGAAATGTTTGATTAACTGACTGTTACGCAGAGATTTCATAATGTTCACGGAACTCGTATTCCGTGAGCTAATCAATTTTTCAGCAAAACCGGTTATATAGCATTTCCCAATTAAATAGATCACAGTTATATTAAGCAAGAATCTGATATTTTTATAGATTTTAATTAATAATTAAGCATTCATAATTAAGAATTGCTATAATTGTTCCGATACTTCCGATCTTATCGAGTGACTTCACACGGCTCCTATTAAACAGTATTCTTCAAATTTTGAACTCTCACCTTAAGTTGTGAATAACTAGGCTTTGGCTTAGTTTCTTCATGTCTCACAAGGTGCTTTAAGAGAAGTTAATAGCCTGTTGAAAAACAAAATATTAGCCACAAATCATAATCAGACAATCATAAAATTTAATCCCCACCACGACGGAAGTCTTGTCAAAACCCTCCGTTTCACTATTCATTTCCTACGAGATGAAAAATTTTCACAATTTTTAAACGAGGTAAATATATAAAAGAATGCAAATTCAACGTTTTCTACCATTTTTAAGATGGTTCCCTATGACAGGGGGAACTGTACGAGCGGACTTAATTGCTGGTATAACAGTAGCTTTAGTTTTAATTCCACAATCAATGGCTTATGCACAACTAGCTGGATTGCCCGCTTATTTCGGTTTATACGCAGCTTTCCTACCCGTATTAGTAGCAGCATTATGGGGTTCTTCCAGCCAATTGGGTACTGGCCCAGTTGCCGTTGTATCTTTATTAACCGCCACCGCAGTAGCTCAATTTGCCGAAATTGGTAGCCCAGAATTTATTGGTTTAGCAATCATGTTAGCTTTTTTGGTGGGTGTATTTCAATTACTGTTGGGAATTTTCAGGCTTGGAGTTATCGTTAATTTCTTATCCCATCCAGTAATCGTTGGTTTTACCAATGCCGCAGCGTTAATCATTGCTTTTTCCCAGTTGAGCAAAATTTTTGGCGTTTCAATGCAACGTAGCGAAAATTTCGTTATGGATGTTTGGGGTGTCGTTATGCAAGTTGGTCAAACCCATATTCCAACTTTATTATTTGGAATAGTTGCATTTGCCATCATGTTCTTTTTAAAACAAAGATATCCAAAAATGCCCGGAGTGTTAATTGCAGTTGCTGTCACTATTTTAGTTAGCTGGTTAATTAATTTTCAAGAAATGGGCGGCAAAATTGTGGGCGAAATCCCAGAAGGTTTGCCTTCCTTTGCAGTTCCAACTTTTAATATGGAAATTTTTGTAGAAATGATGATCAGTGCGATGGTTATTTCTCTTATTGGTTTCATGGAAGCTATTTCAATTGCCAAAGCAATGGCTGCCAAAACTAAAGAACGTATTGATCCAAACCAAGAATTAATTGGTCAAGGGCTTGCTAATATTGCTGGTAGTATGAGTCAATCTTATCCAGCTAGTGGTTCTTTCTCTCGTTCCGCAGTGAATTTGAATGCTGGTGCTATAACTGGTATGTCTTCAGTTTATACTGCTGTTATTGTTATGATAACTTTGCTATTTTTAACTCCATTACTATATCATTTGCCAAAAGCAGTGTTAGCAGCAGTTATTATGATGGCTGTGTTTGGTTTGATTAATTTTAAAGCGATAAAACATTCTTGGCATATCTCTAAACATGATGGTATAGCTGCTATAGTAACTTTCGTAGCAACTCTTGGGTTTGCTCCTCATTTAGAAAAAGGAATTTTGCTTGGTGCTGGTTTGGCCATCGGTTTTTATCTATATCGTACTATGAAACCTAGGGTAGCTATTTTAGGCCGTTATGAAGATGGTACTTTGCGAGATGTTCAAGTTCATAAGAATTTACCTACAAGCGATACAATCGTTGCAATTCGGTTCGATGGTTCATTATATTTTGCTAATGTGTCCTATTTTGAAGATACAATTCTTGGAGCGGTAAGCCATAAACCTGATGCTAAGTATGTCTTGGTGGTTGGTGATGGTATTAACCAATTAGATGCTTCAGGCGAAGAGGCATTGCACCAGTTGAATGATAGGTTACGAGACAATGGCGTTACTTTGGTATTCAGTGGATTAAAACGGCAAATTTTAGCTGTTTTCCGTCATAGTGACTTAATGAAATCTGTTGGTGAAGAGAATATCCATGCAACTGAAGGTATGGCTTTGGATTATATCTATAAAAAAATGGCTGATGATCCAGAAATTGATGTGAATTACCGATTGTTGAAATCGGATGAAAAATAGGATTACTTAACAGCTTTGATTTTTTGTTAATACTCGACTATCAAGTTTTTTTAAACTACTCTATATTAGACAGCTTTCCTAAATAACTGATGGTTGACGCTTCATCGTTATACATAAGTCTCAAGCAACAAATGTAGGGTGGATAAGCGAAGCGTCATCCACCTGTTATATGTGGTTTGGTGTATGACGCTACCGCTTATACACCCTACAATAAAATCAAGTACTTAAATATTTGTGTATAACGATGAGTGGTTGACGCAGAGAGCATTTTAATTAATTTGATTCCATAGGTTTCACCTATGGCTATTCATATTTCACCCCTTCGGGGGGTTACAATTGATTTATAAACCCTGAAAGAGTTGAATGTGAATAGCCACCGATGAAATCGGTGGAATATAAAAGATTTCTGTGTTAGCGATAGATTATCGTTATGGCAGTCACACAGTTTACAATATAGAGTATCATTTTGTTTGGGTAACAAAATATAGATATCAAGTACTACAAGGTGATGTTGGTCTGACAGCCTGACAAAAGAAAGGTAACCATAAGTATAACGTAACATAAAAAATTCAGTATGAGTTTTGAGCTGTCCGATTATTAAAAGATTGGTTATTTTTCCATATTTATTATGGAAGAGGTTCAG
>JAUCGL010000123.1 GCA_030378105.1 Candidatus Halobeggiatoa sp. HSG11
AACGGTGAGCTTGTTCAAAATTTCAAGAAATGCACTCCGTTTAACTATTTCTTCAAATTTAAGAACTCTCACGCAAGTCGCGGACTACTCGACTTCGGCTTCGCCTCTCCATGTCTCGCAGCGAAAGTAGAATTATAAAAAATAGGTTCAATTTTAAGATTTTGCTATGATAAAATCAATATGTATTGTTCATATAATACTTGTATAACAACTGGAAAATAAGCAAAATTTTATGTTAGGATTATGGAAGAGTTGATTTGATTAAGACCTGAATAGATTTTGGAAACTTGATAAGGTCTGCTTTAAAATCTATGGCTTAAATTTAAGTTAGAATTTGGTACTTTTATTGCTCACCAAACTATTAATATTATACAAACACCTTAATGTCATAACTCCTATAATATTATGGTAAGGTCGTGTCGTAATGCTTATTCACTCTAATAATAGCTATGCTATTAAGAAAACGGTAATTAATGTTATGCAAAAAGCTATTAAGGGATACTGTACTCAAAGTATAATTAATATTAGCCAAATACAAACTAATAGTTTAAAATAGCATACAATACCTTTTTCAAATAGATAGTTATTTCGGAAATGGAGCGAAGCTGATTTCCCGAAACTATTATATTACTTGGGTTTTGGGAAATCGTACCTCATTCTCGAAACAACAAATTTTGAGATTGGCGAAGGGTATTGAGCATAATGAAAGAATTAACCCAATATGTCATGAGTTCATTAATTTAACATTTATTAAATATAGAAGCTAAAATCAAATATAATGTCAATCATTATCATAATACCTGGATTATTAGCACTTTACATTGCATTAACACAATCGCTTCAAAAAGCATTCCTTAATGTATATTTACCAGTAATACTTTTTTTACCAACTTACTACACTTGGAAAGTACCCGGTTTTCCAGATCCAAATTTTCAACAAGCTGCTGTTTTACCAATAATGATTATTTGGGTCTTGAGAGGAATGCAAGGTTGGAAATTTTCATTAACTGATATACTAGTATTCAGTTATGTTTTTATCATTGGTTATTCTGAATATAGTCATGTCGGTTATTCTAATGCACAAAATTTTATTGCCAATGTAGTTGGTGGAGCTATATTATTTCCATATATCTTGGGCAAATGTTTAATAGAACCGTTTCATTTACGAGAAGAATTTGCTAAACGAGTTGTTATTATATTGATAATAGTAGCTTTTTTTTCAGCCTATCAATCAATAACATTATCTAATTTTACTCTATGGCAAAGAGCATTAGGGCGTTTTTTTGGAGGACAGGGTTGGACTTGGGTAACTCAGTATCGTTGGGGATTACCAAGAGCTGCTGGACCTTATGGTCATGCTATTTTAGCCGGAATTATAATGGTAATCGGATATCGGATTCAACGTTGGTTAGAGTGGAGCAAAGCTTGGCCTACACATATTCCAAGATTAAATTGGCTACCAATATCTCCGGCTCGTTTATTTACCTTAATTTTATTGTTTGGTTCAATCGCAACATTAGTGCGTGGCCCTCTACTTGCGGCCATCTTCGCAGTATTTATTCCATTAATTGGACTTACTAAAAAACGTTGGCTTATTGTTGGAATATTGCTTACTGGTTTTATTGTCATAAGTATTCCAGCTACTAACTGGTTTATGAACTACGTTTCCGTTGACCCAGAATCTGTTGAAACTAAGTCTCATAAAACGGTGATTTATCGTTGGAACTTAATAAATAATTACATTGAAATTGGTAAAGAACAATTTTATTTGGGATATGGTCGTATTAAATATCCAAAAATTAAGGGGCAATTGTCTATTGATAACCATTATTTGTTATTATTTTTAAAACATGGCATTTTGGGGCTAGGATTTTTTATTGCGATCATGTTTATTATGATGCTGCGATTGTTTATTCATTCCATGTCACAGCCAATAAGTAATTTACCCGGTAGTTCGCTAGGTTTAACTCTATTAAGTTTGTATGTGGTCATGTTAATATCACTTGCTACTGTATGGATGGGAGGGCAAACAATACATGTATTTTTTCTTATTGTTGGTTGGACTGATGCTTATTTACGTTCCAAAAGTGATACTATAGAAAGTACTGATAATCCAGTAGCAATATCAACTAATCAATTTCAATTTCGACGAACCTTTTGAATAAGGAATAAAATTTCTACAATGTAGAATCAGACCTAGTAGGTTTCCAAAACCTGCCATGTCTTAATTTGAATTTAATTAAATTATAAGAGAACTTAAATATATGTTTGAAAATCTAACTCAACGTCTCAGCGATAGTTTAAAAAATATACGTGGTCAGGGACGTTTAAGTGAAAAAAATATTCAAGAAGCATTACGTGAAGTACGTATGGCTTTATTGGAAGCAGATGTTGCTTTACCGGTTGTTAAAGAATTTATTGAACAAATTAAACAACAAGCGGTTGGTCAAGAAGTTATTGGTAGTTTAACTCCCGGTCAAGCATTAATTAAAGTAGTACGAGATGAACTCACTGTATTAATGGGAGAAAAATGTGAGGAACTTGATTTAAATGCTCCGGCCCCAGTTGTTATATTAATGGCTGGTTTGCAAGGTTCTGGTAAAACTACCACCATTGCTAAATTATCTCGATTATTAATTGAACGACACAAAAAATCAGTTATGGTAACTAGTTGTGATGTATATCGTCCCGCAGCGATTAAACAATTAGAAACTTTAGCCGGTGAAGTTAATGCTCAATTTTTTCCTAGCGAAAGCAATCAAAAACCATTAAATATTGCTAAAAATGCTGTTGCTCAAGCTCGCAAACAATTTGCCGATGTGTTGTTAATTGATACTGCTGGTCGTCTACATATTGATGACGAGATGATGGATGAAATCAAACAACTACATTCAGCTACTGAACCAACTGAAACTCTGTTTGTTGTTGATAGCATGACAGGTCAAGATGCAGCTAATACTGCCAAAGCTTTCAACGATGCTTTACCTTTGACTGGTGTTATTCTCACTAAAACTGATGGTGATGCTCGGGGTGGAGCCGCTTTATCGGTACGAAAAATAACTGGTAAACCAATAAAATTTATCGGAATAGGTGAAAAAAGTGGCGATTTAGAACCATTTTATCCAGATCGAATTGCTTCCAGAATTATCGGGCAAGGTGATGTACTTAGTTTAATTGAAGAAGTTGAACGTACAGTGGATAAAAAACAAGCTGAAAAGTTTGTTGGTAAGTTGAAGAAAGGACGTAGTTTTGACTTTGAAGATTTTCGTTCTCAGTTAGTTCAAATGCGTAGTATGGGTGGTATATCTGGTTTAATGGATAAAATTCCCGGAGTTGATCAGATTCCAGATAAGGCTAAGGCTATGGTTAATGAGAAAGAAATTGGTAAAATGGAAGCTATAATCAATTCCATGACTCCTAAAGAACGGCGATTACCAAATATGATCAAAGGTTCTCGTAAAAGAAGAATTGCCAATGGTTCAGGTACTAAAATTCAGGATGTTAATCGTTTGTTAAAACAGTTTTCTCAGATGCAGAAGATGTTTAAACAGGTTTCTAAAAAACGTGGGATTGGAAATATAATGCGTGGCGTTAAAGGCAGAATGCCACCGGGTATGCAATTTTAATTTTAAAGGTAAATTATTTATGCGTAAGATATTATTGTTTTCTTTATTATTAAGCTCATCAGTGGCTATAGGAGCCGAAATAAGTGGTTATGTTGGTAAATTACAATTCAACTCTGAATTTTCTAATTCTACTGGTTTGGACGAAGAAGCATGGACTGTTGATGGTAGAATAGATATTGATTTACAAGAACATTTCTCTGTTGAATTTGGTATTGGGGCATTGTTTTTGAATGATAAACAGAAATTTGAACAGGAGGTAACATATATAGATGATTATTATTATCGGGATACACATATAGCCGAGTCTTCTGAAACTGGTTTTTCACTCTCTATAGCCAGCAAAATTAATTATCCAATAACTGATTTTTTTTCTGGTAATATGTTGGTTGGTTATGAATATATGGATTTTGACCGAGAAATTGCTGATTGTGATGATTGTTATTCAGAAAGTGTTGATATAAATGCTGGACTTTTCTTAGGATTAGGTGCAGGAATTGCTTTTGGGCAAGATATGGAATTGAAATTTCAGTATAAAATGTATTTAGCTGATGAAGATGTTGAAAGCCAAATTTTAGTTGGTTTCAGTTATTTAATGTAAGTATTTAGGTAATGAATGTGTATGAAATAACTTTGATAACCTATCCATTTCATTGAGAGGTAAAGCAAAGTAATCCATGATGTGAGAGTTCAAAAATTCGAAGATATAGTTAAATGGAACTGCATTTCTTAAAATTTTGAACAAACTCACTGTTAAGTCATGGTAGAAGCTGTTAGAAGGAGCCGTTTATGGAGTCAATCATACGATGAGAGACTGAGGATGGAAACAACGAGCTGTTTCGCTGAAAAACTGAATAGCTGAGGAAATCTTCGTCTGATCGAAACAAATTCAAACAATTACTTATAAAAATGTTCTTGAAAAACTGAAAACTTTTTAACTTTAAGAGGTTAAATTATGAAAAAATCTATTAGTATAATAGGATTAGCAATACTTATTTTAGTAATACTAGGAGTTATGTTTTTTATGCGTACTCCACAACCAACTCATATTTTAGCTTACGTCGGTTCTGGCATGAGACTGCCTATGCAAGAAATAAAAAAAATCTACGAAGAACAACATCAACATATAACCGTAGATTATTCTTTTTCTGGTTCCAAAGTTTTAGAGCAAACAATTCGTTCTCTGAGTAAAGGCGATGTTTTTATGCCGGGGGATAAGAAGTATATCAATGCATTAGGAAAAGATAATTTTATTATTGCTGAACACCCAGTCGCTTTACATATTCCAGCAATCATAGTGCGGCAAGGAGAAACTAAAGTGACATCGTGGGCAGATTTAGCCAAAGAAGATGTTAAGCTTTGTTTTCCTAATGCTAAAATGGCTAGTATTGGCAAAATAACCAACGCTATTTTAAGCCGTTCTCCTTTGGAACAAAAAATCAAAAATAATGTAATCACTCTAGCAATTGATACGGCTGAAAGTGTTAAGTTTTTGTTGGAGCAAAAGGTTGATGCAGTCATTTCATGGCGTTCTATGGGAATTAAAGACAATCTTAAAGTTATTGATATACCAAAAGAAATTAATAAAATTCAGGAAATATGGATTGCAGTTCCCAAATTCACATCCAACCAAACTGAAGCTCAGAAATTTGCTAAATTTGTTGCTGGTCCAGATGGTCAGCGAATATTTAGTAAAATGGGATTTAAATTAATGAATTAGTTACTTAAGTATAAATATCACTTATTCTTAAAAGCTAAACCTTTTGAGCTTCAAATAATCAGATATTATAATTATAGTAGAGGCAAAGCATACCCTGTCTCTACTTTGGATTTAAAAAATAGGTAGTAATAAATGTCGCTCAAAATAAAACTTGGTAGTTTAGTAGTCATCATAGTCTTATTATTTATTGGCTTAATGTACTTTTTTAACTTAAATATCCAACAATTAAAAGATATTAATTCAAAAAAACAAGCAGAACAATTGCTACTTAATGCCAGCAAAGGTTTATCTTTTGGTAAGGTTATTTCCCAGTTAGATTTAGCAACCAAACATTCAGTTATTACACAAATTGGTGATGATATTTCTTCAATGCAAATCATCATTAAAAACAGTTTACTATCGGAAAATAGTACAAAAATTCTTGATTATTTTCTTAATACTCAAGTTGATTTAATTGCAATTGATTTATTGCTACAAGAGTTAGCCACTAAATTATCAAAAAAACAAGAACTTATACAACAAGATATTCTTAAACTCGAACAACTAGAACAATTAGCTCATAAAGTTGAAAACTTGGTAGCCGTTTATGACAAACATTTAGATGACGAAAAATCTCATATTGAAGAAGCATATAAACTATATACAAATATTTCTATTGCTATTATGCTTATTACTATTTCCATTGTTTTTCTGATTTTATATTTTAATATTTTACGACCGGTAGCAACTTTATCACACTTAACTGAAGAAGTTTTACATAGTAATTATAATTTTCAAATAACAATAAAAAGTCAAGATGAATTAGGAAAACTTGCTAAATCATTTAATTTGATGACTAAACGGTTACAAAATTCTTTTACAGTTTTGGAAGCCAAAAATGTTGAACTGCAACGATTAGACCAACTCAAAGATGAATTTTTAGCCAACACTTCCCATGAACTTCGCACTCCGCTTAATGGTATCATTGGTATTGCAGAATCATTAATTGATGGTGTAACTGGTAAATTGCCTGAGCAAACTGAAGCTAATTTAGTTATGGTTGTTAGCAGTGCTAAACGTTTATCAACTTTAGTTAATGATATTCTTGATTTTTCCAAACTTAAACAAAAAAATATTGAATTACAATTAAAACCGCTTGGATTACGAGAAATTGTTGAAATTATACTATTTCTTAATAAGTCATTAATTACTGATAAACCGTTGCAATTGGTCAACAATATTGCTACAGATTTACCAGCTATTTTGGCAGATGAAAACCGTTTACAACAAATTTTCTATAATTTAATTGGCAATGCGATTAAATTCACCAAAGCTGGTCAAATTGAAGTGTCAGCAGTTATTGATGATTCTCAAAACTCATTAACTAACAAATGTTTAAAAATAACTATTTCTGATACTGGCATTGGAATTTCAGCCGATAAATTAGATAGTATTTTTGAATCTTTTGAGCAAGCAGAAGGTTCTACTTCCAGAGAATATGGAGGTACTGGTTTAGGCTTGACAGTTACGAAACAATTAGTGGAATTGCATGGAGGCAAAATTTGGGTGGAATCAACATTAGGTAGTGGTTCAAAATTTATTTTTACTCTATCCATATCTAATGAATCGGCTGTTCCATTATCATCACGTCAATTAACTAAAATTAAAACTAAGGAAGTTCATACAGAACCGGAAATTCAAACTAAGCAATTGCCCCCAGCCACTAATAATCAAATTAAAATTTTGATAGTTGATGATGAACCAATTAATTTACAGGTTTTGCATAATCATTTATTTTCTCAAAATTACAATGTAGTTCATGCTACTTCTGGGATAGAGGCTTTGAAATTTGTTGATGAAGGTTTAATGCCAGATATTATTTTGCTGGATATTATGATGCCACAAATGACTGGCTATGAAGTTGCACATAAAATAAGAGAAAAATGGCAAGCGATTGAAATGCCAATATTATTATTGACAGCTAAAAATCAAATAGAAGATTTAGTCCAAGGTTTAGAAGCTGGTGCCAATGACTACATGACCAAGCCAATTTCTAAAGAAGAATTGTTGGCAAGGATAAAAACTCATCTGTCTTTGAAAATTTTGGCAGCCGATAATCTACGTATGAAAACTGAGTTGGATGTTGCTAAACAAATACAACAAATGGTTTTGCCTAAAGAAGCAGAATTACAGAAGATTGAAAACTTAGATATTGCTGGTTTTATGGAGCCGGCGGATGAAGTAGGTGGTGATTATTATGAAGTTTTAAATCACGATGGTCATATTAAAATTGGGATTGGTGATGTAACTGGGCATGGACTGGAAAGTGGGGTTGTCATGTTGATGGTGCAAACTACAGTCCGTGCTTTGTTACTTGCTGGCATTAATAATCCAGAAGCATTTTTAAATATTGTCAACCGTACTATTTATCACAATGTCCAGCGTATGAAAACTGATAAAAATTTAACTTTATCGTTGTTGGATTACCAAAATAGAACTTTGCAATTAACTGGGCAACATGAAGAAATATTGCTGATTCGAAAAGGTGGAAAAATTGAGCGAATTGATACATTTGATTTAGGTTTTATAGTCGGTTTAGAAAATGATATATCTGAATTTACCTCTCATATGGAAGTAGTTTTACAGCCCGGTGATGGTATTGTTTTGTATACTGATGGTATAACTGAAGCTCACAATTTGGCAAAACAGCAATATGGTTTGGAGCGATTATGTAAGGTGATTAGCAATAATTGGTCAGGAAGTTCTTTGGAGGTGCAACAAGCAGTTATTGCTGATGTTAAGGGTTATATTGGGAAACAGAAAGTGCTTGATGATATAACTTTGTTGGTTTTGAAGCAAATATAACTTTTGTATACAATGTCTTGTAATATAAGCTATTTAAAGAGACGCAAGCATTGCGTCTCTACAACATATTTTTACTCAATAAAATCCATTTCAATCATGTCTTCTAATGTGTAAATTATTTCACTAGTTTTAACAAGCCGATAACCAAAGTAAACTTGCACATCTCCAAGTATATCCAGTGGGTTATTCCAAATTGAAACTGGAACTACTGGATCCATGGTGACGTTGGCTTGGAAAGGAACTAATGACGACATAGCACCATCCCAAAGCAACGGCGTACCATTGCTGTCTAGCATGTAGAAAGTTGGTGATGTTGCACCAATTGGTGTGTAAGCAGCTACTACTAAAATATCTGCTTTTTGACCAATGTGTTTCATATCGGTAAGCACATTAGCGAGAACATCCACTTTTTGCTGTTTGCTTCTTTTGAAAGTTCTTCTCTTCTTATAGCGTTCACCTTTTATTCCAAATCTGGAACCACCTTGCAAACTTGCCCAAGTTGAAATTGAGTTTCCATATTTATTAATAGCAGCAATACCGATTAGGTTTGGTAGCATGGTGATATTGTGAGTTTCCATGTAGTTCATATGGATAGAGAAGCCAATATTTTCACCAAATACAACGCCATCTTCCCATTCAACATTACCACCCAAAATAACATTGGAAATCACAGCATTAGACTTAATAAGCAAGTTTTCCAAAGTCGCTGGCTGTTCACTGTCACCGATAATATGACCACTCAGAGTGCCACCAATTATGCGAGTTCCTGGTGCTAATCGGACATTTTCAAAGAAACCTTCAACTTCACTATCATTGGTTATATAACCAGCAAGTGTTCCAACAACTTCGCCAGCTTCATTTGCACCATTGATAGAACCGCCAAGAAATTCAAAATCAGCTAAAATACCAAGGTTAGAAATATAACCACTTAATATACCACCAGTTACTTGAACATCTTCAAATATTTTTGAGTTGGATATACGGCCTTGGTTATTTTCAATATCACTTACTATATTTGCATAACCAATATTGCCTTTTTCCTCAATAAGAATGTCTTTAGCATTGTTCCAACCATAATTACAGGTTGTGTTAATAACGTGACCACGTGGGCAAGTATTATTTCCTATAACATTTGTTGAATCATTATTAACCTTATCAACTGGTACATTAGGATTAGGTGTTGATTCATCATCAATAATAGTTAAAATAACAGTATTAAGACCATAAAATTCAGCATTTGTTACATCACCTAAACTTAGGATAATTTCTTTATTGTCATTAGCTTTATCATTGTCAATAAGCGTTATTGGTACAACAATATCACCGTCTTCACCATCATTCCATACCAAAGTTTCTACAACTGGTTGATAAAGAGAAGCTTGTTCCACAGAACTTCGTAATTCAACAGTTACTTTACCTTTTGTCCCAACACGAGTCACTATTATTTGAATTTGTCCAGCATTTTCAAATACTCTATAGCTCTGTTCACTAAAAGTAATTGTATTAGTTGTTGAGTCAGAATCAGTATTGGTTGAATCAGAACTCGTATCTGTTGATGAATTAGAACCTGTATCTGTTGGATCGGAATCTGTACCTGTTGGATTGGAACCCGTACCCGTTGGATTGGAATCTGTACCTGTTGGATCGGAACCCGTATCTGTTGGATCGGAATCTGTTGAACCAGGTTTAAATGTAACAGAACAGGTGGTATTTTCTAGCAATTGAACTTTACCATCTGAACAATTTTCTGCTGTTGGGTCCAGTGCATAACCAGAATTTGGAGTGGTTGTTAAATTGATATTTGCTCCACCTTCAAATTCATAGCTACAAATGTCATTACCATTACCACAGTTAATACCGGTTGGAGAGCTGGTTATTACACCATTTTCTGGATATTCAACTGTTAAAGTACGAGGCGTTAGTTTAAAGTAGGCAATACAATTACGGCTACTGGTAAGGAACATTTTAGTACTACAATCGGCGTTATTCCAACGATCAAATATTGAACCTGAATCAGCTTTAGCTGTGAGTTCGACATGAGAAGCTGTATCAAATTTTGCACTACATTCTTCATCAACAGTTTTGCAGTTAATGCCACTTGGACTGCTACTTATCGTTCCTGAACCCAAGCCACCAAATTTGGTAAATACTGTCATTTTATCTGGCAATGGAGTCGAGGTTGAACCACCGGTATCTGTTGGAGCAACATCATTATCTTGATTGGTAACAGTTACATCGCTAGGATTTATACCACTATAGTTGCCATCTGCACTGGTTGCTGCATTAGTTTGGATAGTATAATTAACATTGCCATCAACAGCAGTATCATCTACACCAGTTATAGTAACTGTTTGAGCTGAACTCCAATCAGTAGTTGTAAAATCTAAAGATACTGGACTAACTGTTCCTTCTGTAGTATCAGAACTAACTAATGGTAAGGTGACAGTAGCAGTTGGTGCGGTATTTAATACCACCGTGAAAGTTGCGGTTCCGCCAGCTTCAGTTGTAGTTAAGCCACTGGTTGGAGTTATAGTAAATCCAGGTGTGTCATCATCAACAGTAGTGACGCTAACAGTTTGATCGGCTAATGGGTCATATGTATCATCACTATTGAGATCAACAATACTAACAGTAACCGTTGTTATTTGATCGCCATCAATAGCAGTTTCATCAGCACCAGTTATAGTAACGGTTTGAGCAATATTCCAATTAGCTGGAGTAAATGTTAATGGTAGGGCTGGTGTTGCAGAAACAGTTGCTTCAGCAGTATCGCCACTAGTAACTGATATTTCAACGTTAGAGGTTGGTTTGGTATCTAAAACTACTGTGAAGGTATCTGTTGTACCAGATTCATTAACTGAGGCAGTTGTTTTGCTTAAAGTAAATCCAGCAGTATCGTCATCAGTTATGGTTCCTATACCTTCTGTTTCTCCCGCAACTGTTGAGAGTTGAGCATTGCCAGTTGGATTAGTTAAATTAACTGTTAATGCTTCACTTGCACCTTCATCAATTTCATCGCCATTAATCGTAACAGTGACTGTTTTACTGGTTTCTCCAGCAGCAAAGGTTAATGTTGTGGTAGTTATTGCAGTATAATCACTTCCGGCTGTTGTTGCCGTATCATCAGCAGTAGTATAATCAACTTTTATTGCTTGAGAATCGGCTGCATCTAAGCTAACAGTAAAATCTATATCAATTGTACCAGTATCACCTTCTGTAACGGCAGTTGGGTCGTCAATGGAAATTATTTTAACGTCCTCGGCTTGCCAAAAACCACCGTTAAGATCATAGGTTCCGCCATTGACAGCACCAGCATCATGTTGACCGACTGTACCTTCTAAAGTGTAGGTACCACCGGTGCTGCGTTCGCCGCCGCCATCGACTGTATTCCAACTGAGGTCATAAACTGCAAATGCTGTTCTTGTTAAGCATCCCAGTGGAATAGCTAAAAGTAAAATAGGAATTCGTGTTTTCATAACTTTGTTTCTCTATTAAAAATGAACAAATTTTTCTATATAATTGAACTAGATATATTTTGGAATTTAATATTATTTCCGCTTTTTCTTAATTAAAGTTTCACAAACCTACTAGGTTTCCAAAACCTAGTAGGTTTTAAGATTTATACGTTAATTAAAGAATTGCTATATCTTTGTTCAATTGTCCATGTTGGTAAATTCTGGTTCCCATTCCGGAGGTCATTAATTTTTATTTAAGATATGATTAAGGTTAATGAGGAGGGTGAGTATTAACCCACCCTGTCTGGTTTGGGAACAAGGATAATGGAATTTATAGATTATTCATGCAAATTAGCCTGAACAATTTTGGATTTGTTCATTTGTTTTAACAAAGCTTGCACTTGAAGTAATTGTGCTTGCATGGCATCTACTTGCTCTAATTTAGCTTTGAGCAAAGCGTTTTCGGCTTGTAAAGTCTTGATTTGTACTCGTTGCACTTTAAATTGGCTGTTTAATTGCTCAATATAAACATGTGCTTTTTCTAACTCTTCTAGCATTCCCTTACGATGACTACCAACTTCAAGAATGTCGTTGCCATTTTTATCTTTTCGAGCTTTAGGCACAGCAGGTAAATGCTTTTCTTGCCACATATAGGCAGCATGTTCTTCTATGCTTGTAAGCTTATAATCGGACTCAAAAACATAATCAGCATGAAGTGATGTTCCACGTTGATATATAGCACCATTTACATCCAGCATAGCACTAGCATTCGGTACAGTACCAATACCCACTCGTTGAGTAAAATATCCTGTACCACTCACATTGAATGTTTCTTTTAGAGAAGAACCATCAATCACATTCATCATAATACCAACTCTATCATTAGAAAAATCTCCTCCAATGAGCGGAGCAGGAGTACTATGATTCTCAATATAGAGTTTATTACTATAATTACCAGTACCAGCACTTGCACCAATCGCTATATTACTGCTTCCAGTGGTATTACTTCCAAGTGCAATTCGTCCTATTGCAACATTGTGGTTTCCAGTAGTATTAGCTGTGAGTGCACGACCTCCAACAGCAACATTGCCATCTGCACTACTAGTCTGAGCTTTAAGAGCTTGATACCCGACCGCAACACCTTCATAACTAGTATTATTCATTAATGCTGACTGCCCAATAGCAACGTTAGCATTGTTAGTATTGTTCGCCAGAGCATCATACCCAAAACCAACATTATCACCACCACCAGCTCCACCAGCATTGGTTCCTAAATAGAAGCTATTTGATGCTGTCGCACCATCAGACAGGTCGTTAAGACCTATAGAGGACCATGTCGTATTGTAGTCTGTAGCATTAATCTTTGAAAGCATTTGGCCGGCTGTACCACCTGTAGGAACAGTTCCATTAATATTAGTCAACCCAGAACCATTACCTGTGAAACCAGTTGCAGTTATAGTTCCATTCACATCAAGCTTTGTTGTTGGGTCTTTACCGATACCGACATTGCCATCAACTGCATAGGTAACATAATCAGTAGAATTGTAACGCAGGTGCATGTCTTCAGTGGTTTCAGCACCTGCGTTATATTCACGGTAAAGTTTCCAATTATTTCTGTTCAAATTATGGAATATAATACCCGAAGCAGGACCATCACGGTGGTCAATCTCAATATCTCCATCAGAAATAACCAATCTACCATTTGCTGTTGAAGGTGCATATCCCCCAATACCCACATCACCAGTGGTGTCTACTGTAATGCCCTCATTGCCGCCATCACCGGAGAGGTAGTTAGCACCTAATTGGATATTAGTGGTTGCGGTGTGATTGCCTAGATTGTCGGCACCAGCACCAACGGTACAACTTTCAACAGCCCCACTGGCATCTACACCCAATGGATATTGTCCAGCAGCACAATTTGCACCATTAGCCGCTAAAGCAGTTGCTGTACTTGCATTGCCGGTTACAGCACCGGTTACATTACCGGTTAAAGAAGCAGTTATTGTCCCAGCCGAAAAATTCCCAGTAGCATCTCTTGCTACTATCGTACTATTTGTATTAGCATCGGTAGCTGTAGTCGCTGTATTAGCAACTTTTCCAGCAGTTGCTATAGTTGCCAACTTGGTATCCACAATCCCAGCACTGGCACTTACATCAGCATCAACAATTTCGCCATCAGTGATGTTAGCAGAAGTAACAGCACCACTAGCCGCCGTCCAACTAAGATTTCCACTAGCATCAGTACTCAATACTTGTCCATTTGTTCCAAGTGCTGCTGGTAAGGTAAAAGCAACATTAGCATTAACATCATCGGCTGCTTTAATTGTCGTAGTAAAATTATCTACTTGATTGTCATGTAAAACAATTGTTCCAGTTCCAGCAGTTCCTGTTTTTCCTAAAGTTAAATTAGCACTTTCACCTGTCAAACTAGTGAATGTACCTGCGGCTGGAGTTGTGCCACCAATGACACTATTATCCACCGTACCACCAGTTACACCATCAACTTTATCTGCGTCAACTTTACCGTTATTTGCTACGTCATAAACAGCTTTTGTCATGTCACCGCTACCACTCGCAGTACAACCTTCAACAGATCCACTTGCATCCACACCCAATGGATATTCGCCAGCAGCACAATTAGTACCGTTAGCCGCTAAAGCAGTTGCTGTATCTGCATTGCCGGTTACATTACCGGTTAAAGAAGCAGTTATTGTCCCAGCCGAAAAATTCCCAGTAGCATCTCTCGCTACTATCGCACTGTTTGTATTAGCATTGGTAGCTGTAGTCGCTGTATTAGCAACTTTTCCAGCAGTTGCTATAGTTGCTAACTTGGTATCCACAATCCCAGCACTAGCATTAATATCAGCATTAACAATTTCGTCATCAGTGATACTAGCAGAAGTAACAGCACCACTAGCCGCAACCCAACTGAGATTTCCACTAGCATCAGTACTCAATACTTGTCCATTTGCTCCATCCGTAGCGGGAAGAACATAAGTAGTACTATCAGTAATTGCAGTACTATCAATCCCACTTACACTCTGAGCATGAATAGCATAAGGAATTGGAGTTAAAGGCTGCCGAGGAGTAAGTGTTGTAGCACCGCTACCACAATCAACCGTAATATCCAACCATCGATCATTACCATCAAACTGATTGCCAAAATCTAGGTTAGAAATTGTAAACAAACCATTAGCAACACTGACAGACTTTGTTTGTGTAGTTCCTACTTGAGTAAGAGTACCTGAAGTACTGGATAATTTAAAATCCATAGTACAAGTAGCCGTCACTGCGGCACCACTATCATTTAACTGGCCCTGATAAGTAAATGCAGTACCAGCAAA
>JAUCGL010000124.1 GCA_030378105.1 Candidatus Halobeggiatoa sp. HSG11
CCTGCATTAACAATGCCTAATCATAACTGAAAATTTTTTCTAATTACACATTAATTTATCAATGTAGACACAAATTAAGCAATTATCTTGGGTTATGCTCAACAAAACTAATTAAATATCAATATGTTTACTATACCAAATTATAAAATTACTAAACAGATTTATGAAAGTATTAATTCACTTATTTATCGTGCAATTAAATTAGATGATAATAAGTCAATTATTCTTAAAATCTTGAAAGAAGATTATCCAACTGCTGATGAATTGATTTTTTATCGGCAAGAGTATGATATTATTAAATATTTGGCTGAAATTGATGGAGTGATTGATGTTTATAATCTTGATAAATATAACAATACATTAGTAATTTGTCTAGAAGATTTTGGAGGTGAATCATTAAAAGATTGTTTAATCAAGTATCACTTTGATATTGATAAATTATTAAAAATAGCCATTCAAGCAACTGAAATTTTAGAACAAATTCATAATTATGGTATTATTCACAAGGATATTAATTCTTCCAATCTAGTTTTTAATCCAGATACTAGCACACTCAAATTCATTGATTTTGGAATATCTACCCAATTATCGCAGCAAATAATGAGTTTAAAAAATCCTGATGGATTGGAAGGTACATTAGCTTACATATCTCCAGAACAAACTGGCCGCATGAATCGGGCTTTAGACTATCGAACCGATTTTTATTCGCTGGGAATAACTTTATATGAATTATTCACTAAGCAACTGCCATTTAGCTCATCAGATGCAGTTGAATTAGTCCACTGCCATATAGCCAAACAACCAGTTACTCCGGCAAAATTACAAAATCTACCATTAGCTATTTCTGACATAATAATGAAATTGTTAGAAAAAATGCCAGAAGACCGTTATCAAAGCACTTGGGGCATTAAAGCTGATTTACAAAAATGTCAACAACAGCTTACCGAAACTGGTACGATAGAAATATTTTCAACCGGTCAACAAGATTTTTCAGAACGATTTCAAGTTTCCCAAAAACTCTATGGCAGAGAACAAGAAATAAAAATATTATTAAATGCTTTTGATCGTGTTGTAAACCGCTCTTTGCTTCCTTCCAACGACAGAATAGCTGAAATGATGTTAGTTGTTGGCAGTTCAGGAGCTGGAAAATCAGTCTTAATCAAAGAAATATATAAATCACTTGTTACTTTTATATCTGGTAAATTCAATCAATTTCAAAAAAATGTTCCTTATAGTGGTATTGTTAGTGCCTTTAACGAATTAGTTCAGCAACTACTTACCAAAGATGAAGCACAGATTCAACAATGGCGAGATAAATTATTGACTGCTCTTGGAAATAATGGTCAGATAATTATTGATGTGATTCCAGCAATAGAGCTAATTATTGGGTCACAACCACCTGTACCACTAATGGAACCCAAAAAGTCTAAAAATCGTTTTAATTTAGTTTTTCAAAATTTTATCCAAGTATTTTGTGAACCAACCCATCCTCTTATTTTATTTTTAGATAATTTACAATGGGCAGATTTAGCTAGTTTGCAACTACTAGAAATGATAATGATTTCTCAAGATACCAATGCAATATTTGTAATTGGAGCATTTCGAGATAATGAAGTTAATTCTGAGCATCCAATAACAACTTTGTTAGAAAATCTTTATAACGAAAATATTGTTGTCAATCAAATTAATTTAACCTCATTACAACTTAATCATGTTAATCAATTAATAGCCGACACTCTTTATCAAGACGAAAAAATAACACTTGCTTTAGCTGATTTAGTTATGCAAAAAACTGGTGGCAATCCTTTTTTTGTTAATCAATTTCTCCACACCTTATATGAGGAAAAATTGCTAACCTTTGTTCCTCCAAGTGCATATAGTAAAGCTAGTTGGCAATGGGATATGGAGCAAATTAAAGCAATTGATATAACTGATAATGTAGTGGAATTAATGATTGCTAAATTAAAAAAATTACCAACAAAATCCCAACATATTTTATGTTTAGCCGCTTGCATGGGCAATTACTTTAATTTACAAATTTTATCTACAGTTTATACAAAAATACATCTTTCTTCTACTGGGATAACATTTAAAGATATATTACCAATTCTAACAGAAGGTTTTATTCTACCAACCTCTGAACCAGAAATAGATGCTGAATCACCGTTTATAATCAATAACTTCAAATTTTTACATGATAGAGTCCAACAGGCAGCTTATACTCTTATTGTTGATAAAAAAAATGTTCATTTACAAATTGGTTTATTATTGCTAGAAACAGATGTCCAAGAAAATATATTTGATATTGTTGAACATTTTAATCTTGGGTTAGTACAAGACTCAAAGTTAAAAAATAAGGTTGCTGAACTTAATTTAATTGCTAGTCGAAAGTCCAAAAAAGCTACTGCCTATGTAGTGGCTGAACAATATTTAACTATTGGCGAAGCTAATTTAGATGGTGATTATTGGCAAGAGCATTATGAATTAGCTTTTAACATATATTTGGAAAAATCCGAAATTGAATATCTGAATGGAAATTTTGAACAGTCAGAAGCTTCAGCTAAATTAATATTAAAACATGCAAAATCCCCAATAGATAAGGTTGAAGCTTATAAAATATTAGTAGTGCAGTACACCATGCAAGGTCAATATGCCAAAGCAATTCAAACTGGTCAAGAAGCCTTATTATGTTTAGATGTTGATTTACCTTCAATAAATTTAGCTGGAGCTTTTGAAAAAGAAATATTAATGGCCAAAATTAATCTTGGCAACCGTGATATAAGCTCGCTGTTAAATCAAACAGAAGTTACAGATAAACAAATTTCTATTACTGCTAAATTACTGCGATATATTGCCATACCAGCTTATTTTTATGATCAAGAACTCTGGTTTCTGCTTACCATGAAAAATGTTAATTTATGTTTAAAACATGGTTATGTACAAGAAACTCCATCTATTTTATGTGCATATGGAATAATTCTAGGTTCCATTTATCATGAATATAAGATAGCTTATGAATTTACTAATGTGGCTATTGAAATAAGTAACAAATTCAATGATAACAAATGTCAAGCCTATACCATGACCAGTGGTTTTTTATTACCTTGGGTCAAGCATATCAAACATACCAGAACGATAAGTGATGAAGCTCAACAAGCTGGATTAGAGTCTGGTGATCTGCAATATATGGGCTACCTTAGTACATTACAGGTTTTTAATAGTTTTTATCAAGGCCGTAGTTTAAAACATATAGTATCTAGAATTTATAAAGGTTTATCTTTTAATCGGAAAGCCAAAAATCAATTTTCAACCGATTTACTGTTAGGCATTCAAACATTCTTATTTAACTTAACCGGTTTCACCGAAAGTAAAACTGATTTTTACAATGAAGAAATGACTGAAGAGCAGTATTTAGAACAGCATAAAAATCATAAAAGCATTTTATGTTATTGTTTTATATTAAAAACTCAAGTTTCATATTTATATGGAAAACCTAAAGAAGCTCTTCAGTATGCAATTAAAGCAGAAAAATTAATCAACTCTATTTTAGGAGTTGTCACCGTAGTTGATAATAATTTTTATTATTCACTTTGTATGACAACTTTATATTTACAAGCTCCGAAAGAAGAACAAACTCAATATTGGCAAAAATTAACAGAAAATCAACAACAAATGCGAGTTTGGGCTAATAATTGTGAAGACAATTTTTTACATAAATATCTATTAATTGAAGCAGAAATAGCCCGTATAACTGGCAAAGATTCAGAAGCACTTGATTTATATGCCCAAGCGATAACTAATGCTAAAAAACATAAATTTATTCAAGATGAAGCCTTAGCTAATGAATTGATTGCTAGTTTTTGGTTTGCCAAAGGTTACAATCAATACGCTAACACTCATTTACGTGAAGCTCATTACGCCTATCAAAAATGGAGAGCAACAGCCAAAGTTAAAGATTTGGAAGACAGATATCCACAATTGTTGGCAAATAAAACTCTTATTCCAACCAATAATTCAGTGCTGACATCAACTAAAATGACAGCTTCTCATTGGCTTGATTTGAGCAGTGTCGTTAAAGCATCTCATGCTATGTCGGAAGAAATTATGTTAGCAAAGCTTCTGAAAAAGATGATGAATATCATAATTGAGAATGCTGGAGCTAATAGAGGTTTTATAATTTTACCGCAGCAAAATAATTGGTTTATTGAAGCAGAAATACAACTAGATAATTTGATTGTTAAGGTATTGCAATCAATTCCAGTTAATAGTTATAAACAAATATCTGTCAATATCATTAACTATGTTATTCGTACTGGAAAAAATGTAGTGCTTAACAATAATGACCATAAATTCACCTCTGATTCTTATATAAATAAATATCATCCTAAATCAATCCTATGTATGCCATTATCAAATCAGGGCATTTTAAAAGGAATTTTATATTTAGAAAACAATCAACTTAACGATGTATTTACCTCTGAACGAATAGAAGTGCTTAATTTGTTGTCCTCTCAAATAATGATTTCTATCGAAAATGCTCAGTTATATCAAAATTTAGAACAGAAAGTTAATGAACGGACTATTAAATTACAAACAACCCTTGAAGATTTACGTGCTGCTCAATCACAATTAATTCATTCAGAAAAATTGGCTGCTCTTGGTCAATTAATAGCAGGTATTGCCCATGAAGTTAATACTCCACTTGGAGCGATAAGAGCTTCTATTGATAACGCCTTAGCATCTTTTAATGCTGTTACTTCCAACTTGCCACAACTGTCAGAATTTATTTCAGTGGCAAATCGCTTACAACTATTTATGCTGTTATTAGAAAAGGCCAAAAGTTCAACAAATAGTTTAACTTCCAAAGAAAAACGAGCGGCTAAACGTAAATTACGGCAAACATTTGGTGAAATTGAACATTCTTCAACTTTGGCTGATCTTCTTGTGTATATGAAAATTACTGAAGATTGTACAGATTTATTGCCATTGTTAAAAGATGAACAAGCAATTGATGTTGTTAAAATGGCTCGTAATTTTATATCAATTTATAATAATAGTACTAATATTAACTTAGCAGTTAATAAAGCTTCAAAGGTTATTTTTGCATTGCGGAAATTTGCTCATCAGGACACATCTGGTGAAAAATCTCCATTGGACATAATTGATAGTATTGATACAGTTTTAACTTTGTACCATAATCAAATTAAGCAAGGCACTGAAATAATAAAGAATTATCAGCAACCAATATCATTGGTTAAATGTTATGTTGATGAGATTCAACAAGTTTGGACTAACATTATTCATAATGCTTTGCAAGCAATGGAAAATAAGGGAGTTTTAACAATTAAGGTGGTAGAATCAAAAGGACAGGTGACTGTTAGCTTTACCGATAATGGTTGTGGGATTCCAGTGGAGATTCAAGAGCGTATTTTTGAACCATTTTTTACTACTAAAATACGTGGTGAAGGCAGTGGAATTGGTTTAGATATTGTTAAAAAAATTATTGATAAACATAAAGGTAAAATTGAAATAGAAAGTAGCGAAGGGACTACTTTTAAGATAACTTTGCCAATTGAAGGGTGAGAACTTATTTTATAGCATTTCCCGATTAAATAGATTACAGTAATACAAAATAAATAATTGATATTTTTGTAGAATTTAATTAATAATTGCTATATCGGTGGCTATTCACATTCAATAAAATACATTCGTGTGAAACCTGCGAGGTTTTGGAAACCTCGTAGGTTTTTATTGAAATTATTTATCTGAAAAACTATAGGTCTCAAAGACCTAGCAAGTTTACCAAACTTGAGTTGATGCGAGAAACACAAATTTATGTATGATCCAATTGTTTATTTATTGGAAACACCAAAATACCATTTATTAAAAATTGGGGCAGTCAATCTTTTTTCCGGCTGGGTATTTAACTTTGGTGACCGGGAAATTGATAGCTTAAATGTATATATTGACGGTCATTTGAAGAACTTTCCAGTTAATTTGCCTCGTGAAGACATTGCAGTTTACATTCCAAGTATTCCGGCAGCAAAAACTTGTGGTTTTAGCTTTGAACTTGAGATAACATCTGAGATAAATAGTTTAAATTTTGAAATATTATTTACTGATAAATCGACAGAAGCGTTTTTTGAATTTGATATTAAAAAAGTTATTCAACAACAAGAATATTTTAATGAACTCAATAATAAACTTGCTCTGATACCACAACCAGAACCAGAATTAATTTATTTAACTCAAGGCCATTATAACGTTGATGAATATAAAAATTCCATCATTCCCGGAGTTATGAACTTACACAAATATTTACAACATGCAGGGGTTAATCTACAACAAATTCAATCTTTATTAGACTTTGGCTGTGGTTCAGGAAGACTGTTGGTTGGTTGGCATTTGTTAAGCCCTCATATCAAACTTAACGGCTGTGATTTTAATCCTAAGTTACTCGGCTGGGTACAACAAAATATATTTGAGCAATGTATCAGAAATGATTTAACTCCACCTCTTAGCTATCCAGATGATAAACTTGACTTAATTTATCTTATTTCTGTATTTACACATTTATCGCTTGATGTACAGAAAATGTGGATTCAAGAGTTTAAGAGAGTTCTCAAAATTGGTGGTTATATTTTAATAACTCTGCATGGGGAAATCTATGTACGTAATGGTTTTTGGCAAGAACCGGATAAAATTCAACAGTTTTTAGAAAGTGGTTTTGCAGAAAGTGGTTCCGATGATGGTTCCAATTTTTATGCCTCCTATCATAGCTTAGATTTTATCAAACAAATGATGTCTGGATTTGAATTAATAGGTTATTTCCCAAATGGGACTATAGACAATCAAAGAATTTCATTCCAAACTGCTCAATCTCAAGATGTTTATATTTTTAGGCTGGTTAAAGTTTAATCTTAACCTTCCAGCATGTTCAAGTTAAGGAAAATTTATTGGAGTCCAAAGCGAAGCTTTGACATTGTTGAGCTATAAATTAAATATTAACAAAGCTAACGCTTTGAACTCCAAAAACTTTATTATCTTAACTTAATGACATTAAGACTGGGAGAGCTCCATCATTTAATCACGGGATATAACAATGACTAATAAGCTGTATGCTAATCAATTATCACAGCTAGTTGTGTTAGTACAACGTAACTTACAGGTTATTTTTGCAGACAAACTCAACTTATCATTGCTATTTTTGCAAGTACCTCTTATTGCTATCCTTATTATTGTTGCCTTTTATAATTTTGACCATGATAAACAAAATTTTGATGAAGCAGCGAGAGTTTTATATTATTTTGGCCAAATGAAACAGCCATTGGAACAGGCTCGAAAAACTGTCAATATTGATAAATTACATAGGTATGCAAAGGCTTTAGCTCAAAACACTAATATCCAGCAAAGGTATGAATATATTAATAAAACTATTGAGCCGTTTTTCACTAAAAAAAATGTGTCAATGCCAAATTTATTGGTCAAAGGCAAAATAGAATTAATCAGTGATATGGCGAGTATGCGGCGTGGGAGCGTGTATTTTTTATTGGTTGCTGCTAGTATTTGGTTTGGAATCATGGGGTCATGCAAAGAAATTGTTACCGAGCAACATATTTTAAGACGAGAAAGCCGTTCTTATTTATTTATCTTGCCTTATATAACTGCAAAAAATCTTGTGTTGATTATTATTCTAGGTATCCAAACTGCTTTATTGTCTGTTATGGTAGTTCCATTATTATTGGAATTAATGTGGATAAATGTGGTTCTTATTTGGCTGATTTTATGGCTAACGGCTTTTGTAGCAGCTTCGATGGGATTGTTTATTTCTTCTTTAGTAACAAGTTATCGTGTCACATTGACATTAATTCCATTGTTGATGATACCGCAACTATTGTTTGGTGGTTTACTGAGACCGCCGGTTGATTTGCAAACAAGCACTTGGTCACAAATTGCTGGAACTGTAAGTGCCGTCACGATGCAAAGATGGGCATTTGAGGCTGTTTTAACCACTGATACTTATGCTCAAGGCGGAATCTTAAAGTTAGAGGTCAATCCTAATGGTAACAATGAGTTAAATTTAGTGCAAGCAAATAATTCTTCGCTGGTTAATTCATTTTTTATGACACGAGATAATTCCGAGCATTTATGGCGACCTTTATTGTATCTGACTATCGTTAGTTTACTATTTTTTATTAGTAGTTATATAGTATTACGTTGGCGTTTTACTTAAATTAATAGAAGATTAAACAGACATAGCCTCAAGTTTATATATGACAAGGAGCTTTTTCGTTTCAATCACCTGAACGGTGAACTTCCATAAATTTCCAATTTTTCTGCATTCATCCGATATGGATTTATGTGCTGAATTGCTGAGATTGTACTATAAACTTGTATATAGCAATTCTTAATTATGAATGCTTAATTATTAATTAAAATCTATAAAAATATCAGATTCTTGCTTAATATAACTGTGGTCTATCCAATCGGGAAATGCTATAAAGGGATAGCAAAGATTTATAATACTCTACTATCAAGTTTTTATTATGATAATGAAGTTGATAGACGCTTCTCTACCAGACATATTATTTTATTCTGTAGAGACGCAATGCTTGCTAGAATTCTTGTCGTTATACACAAATCAAAAATATCGAATGTAAGGTGAGTTGCAGTGATATACTTTTTCAGATAAATAATTTCACTTAAAACCTCGCAGGTTTCACACGAATGTATTTTTATGAATGTCTATAGCGAAACCAACCATTTTGAAAGTTCGGTGGGTTTCCACTTCGTTCCTCACTGCCATTTGCGTTAAGGGCAACCATAAAGGATTGCCCCTACGTTAAATGATGATTTGTAGGGGTATCCCTTGGTGGTTACCCCAATTAATTTCCTTAACTTAATGGCAGTGACTTCGTTCCTACCCACCCTACGAAACCATTTAAAATAAAATACTTAGATTTTTTTATTTTTATTCATAATATTAAAGAATGTTTTTTAAAATATACTCGTTTTAAATATAATTTTGTTGATAAATATTAGCTATTATTGCTATAGTATTTAACATATGAAAAATTTTAAAGTATAAACACTATGTTTCTAAAAAAATTTAATCTAGCATTAATTATATGTATGCTTATATATAGTCAAAGCTATGCAGAAGTACAGGAATATCAAGTAAAAGCTGTATTTCTATATAATTTTGCTAACTTTATAAAATGGCCAAAAAATACTTTTGATAGTCCAAATGCACCGTTTAATATTTGTATTTTGGGAGATGACCCATTTCAACAGGAGCTTGATATAACGGTAAAAAATGAAAAAGTAGAACAGCGTGCCGTTATTATACAAAGATTAAATAACCTAACAAATATTGATTTATGTCAAATTCTGTTTATTAGTCAATCTGAATCTCTTTATTTAAATGATATTTTAATTATTTCGCAAAAATATCCTATTCTAACTGTTAGCGACATTGATACATTTGTTATTGCGGGCGGAATGATTCAATTTTTTGTACAAAATAGACGTATTGGTTTTTATATTGCCCCGGATATTTTAAAACAAATAAACTTAGAGGCTAGTGCTAATTTATTGCGTGTTGCTAAAATTTTTCACCGTTAAATTATTAACTCACATTATGAAACTAAGTATATTAAATTTCAAACTATTTTCAATTATTATATTACTCTCAGTTACTACAAATATCTCAGCTAATATTGAACATTACGTTTTGATTGAACAGTTAAAAAGTATGTCTTTAGAGGAATTAATTAAAATAGAAACCTTTAATCCTAAAGCTAGCTTGGCAACCAGAAAAATACAAAAATTAACCGATACACCAGCCGCATTATTTGTTATTACTCAGGAAGATATTCGGCGTTCTGGAATTACTAGTTTACCAGAAATTTTGCGAATGATACCGGGGATGCAAGTTGCACGGACTAATAGTAACAAATGGGCAATAAGTGCCAGAGGTTTAAATGAATTATTTGCCAGCAGATTGTTAGTTATGATTGATGGGCGTAGTGTTTACAGCACTTTACGTTCTGAAGTTAATTGGGATAGCCAAGATTTATTATTAGAAGATATAGAAAGAGTTGAAGTAATCAGAGGGCCGGGAGCTTCATTATGGGGAGCTAATGCAGTTAATGGTATTGTTGATATTATAACTAAATCCAGCCAAACTACTCAAGGAAATTTATTTACTAGCACCATTGGCAAAGGGGAAGAAAACGTCATTATTGGACTACGAAATGGCGGTAAAATAAATCAAGATAGTAATTATCGAGTTTATGGTAAATTTTCTGAACATGATAATTTTGTTGATGAGCAAGGAAATAAACAGCAAGATAATTGGCAGATGAAACGAGCTGGTTTTCGTATGGATCATGCCGAAAATATAACTATACAAGGTGATATTTATGAAGGCTTAACTAAACAAAATGTATTAAGTTTCCAAACGGGATTACCCTATACTGATACTATTGATATTAATGGTTTCAATTTGTTAGGACGTTGGCAAACCAATAATACGATCTTACAGACTTACTATGATTATACGAATCGGAAAACACTGTTGTTAGGAGATCAACGTGGAACTCTTGATATTGATTGGCAACATACTTGGCAACTTAATAAAAATCAAGACCTTATTTGGGGATTAGGTTATCGTTATACTCACGATGATATGGAGAATTCATTTGGCACAACTTATATACCAGCCAAACGTCAAGATCACTTATTAAGTGCTTTTTTACAAGGGGAATTTAACCTGCAAGATTTTAAATTAACTCTTGGTTCAAAGTTTGAACATAATGACTATTCTGGTTTAGAAATTCAACCAACAATTCGTTTGTTATGGACTGATAATAAGCATAGTATTTGGGCAGCTATATCACGAGCAGTACGTACCCCAACTAGAAATGACGAAAATCTTCATTATTATTTTCCCAGTAATGGCATGTCTACTTTGTTACAAAACCTTAACTATTATAATGTTAATTTACAGAAAAATCAAGTACCTACATTTATAATAGATAGCAACCTTGACTACAAGTCGGAAACGGTGCTGGCTCATGAAATAGGTTATCGTTTCAATGTAACTAATCATTTTTTATTGGATGCTGCTATCTTTTATAATAATTATCATAACTTGCGAATCTTCCAACCAGTAGCAATGTTGCCTCCAAATATTTTAACGATAAAAAATATGAATAGAATGTATGGAGAAACTTATGGGTTAGAAATCGCAGCTTCATGGCAAGTTAATGAAAATTGGAAATTAATTTCAACGTATAGCTATTTAGATGTTCAACTACATCTTGAATCTGATGCTATCTTAGTTCCACCTTTAGATGATTTTTTCTCTGAGAAACAAGAGACTGATAGTCCAAGTCATCAAACTACCATTCGCTCGTTATTATCATTGCCAAATAATTTAGAGCTGGATACAATGGTGTATTATGTTGGAGAGATTTCTAATCAAGATGCTGATGCTTATACTCGTTTCGATATCCGTTTAGGTTGGAATCCAAAACATTGGCAATTAAGCTTAGGAATACGTAATTTGTTTGATAAACAATGGAATGAATTTGGTGGTACTGTTAGTGAAAGTTATGTTATTTCTAATGAAGCTCAACGAGCTTTTTATATGCAAATGAAATACGCTTTTTAGGAATTTCAAATAAGGAATATGGTAGGGTTACTGCCATTTGCGTTAAGGGCAATCATAAAGGATTGTCCCTACAAAATACAATATATTTCAATATGGTAGGGGCGAACCTATGTGTTCGCCCTGCTTAACTTAACATGGTAGAGTGGATAGAAACGAAGTGGAAATCCACCATTCTGGTATAAACTGAACTGTTTTTGGAGTCCAAATTTTAATTTGACTAATTGCCAAGATAAATCTTGGACTCCTTTAAAAATTTTAATTATGCCCGTGTGCAGTATATTTAAGTAGTTGTTATAATGTTTTATTAATTAATTTAAAAAAGGTTTTATAATTATGATTATTATTATGCGTTCTCATGTAACTGATGAAGAAGTTAATGCTGTTGATAACAAGCTACAAGAGTTAGGTTTAGAAGCAAATATTTCTCGTGGAATTGAAAGAACAATCATCGGTGCTATTGGAGAAGAACGTAATGTACATAAAGAAAGTTTACAGGCATTGCCGGGAGTGGAGGACGTTATAAGAGTGGTCAAACCCTATAAAATAGTAGCTAGAGAATGGCATAAACAAGATACAGTTGTTGATATAAAAGGCATACCATTGGGTGGAAAAAAATTTCAAGTCATCGGTGGGCCTTGTTCGGTTGAAACTCAAGAGCAAATGGATTTAGCAGCTCAAGGAGTTGCTGCGGCTGGATGTTATTTGATGCGTGGTGGTGCTTTTAAACCCAGAACTAGTCCTTATAGTTTTCAAGGCAAAGGAGTAGAAGGTTTGAAAATATTTCGTCAAGCGGCAGATAAGTATAATTTACCCATAGTTACTGAGTTAATGGATGTACGGTATTTGGATGATTTTTTAGAGCATAAGGTTGATGTTATCCAAATAGGTACTCGTAACATGCAAAATTTCGATTTGTTAAAAGAGGTAGGTAAAACTCATGTTCCAGTTATTCTTAAGCGTGGGTTATGTGCTACTTTATCGGAATGGCTGATGTCGGCTGAATATATAGCTGCTGGTGGTAATCATAATATTATTTTGTGCGAGCGTGGAGTGCGTACTTTTGAGAAAGCTTACCGTAATATGTTGGATGTTACTGCTATTCCTGTGTTAAAAAAGGAGACTCATTTGCCAGTTATTGTTGATCCAAGTCATTCTGCTGGTAAAGCTTCGTTAGTTCCAGCGTTGTCAAGGGCAGCTATAGCGGCTGGTGCTGATGGTTTGTTGGTTGAGATGCACCCAACTCCATGTGATGCTTGGTGTGATGCTGATCAAGCTTTGGCTCCTAATGAATTGGAAGCTTTGATGGGTGAAATACGCGGGATTGTTGAAGTAATGGGAAGAGAGTTTTAGTTATGTGAAAAGTTTTGGGTGATTTGGACATGATTTTTAATTCTGAAAATTCTGATTCAGACAATTTTAATCTGTTCAAACTCCACTTGCACAAGTTCTAAACCTATTTCGTAGTTGATGTTGGTGAAGCCAATGGTTTTTTTGGGTATCAAGGAAATGTTTCCAACAATACCCATGATATGTCAAAGTGATAAATTGTTTGGATAAACATTTCCAATATCATAAAGTTTTATTACTTTACCCATTTTGGCTTGGAGGATTCCGTTGAATAGTTTTTCTGGGGTGATTTTGTGGTGGAAACGGAGGATGCTGTAGTTTTGTTTAAGGAGTTGTTCTCGTTGAGATTCTTGTTGTGGGTCATAATATTGGTGGTTGTCGTAGCCATTGCATTCTAAAATTAATCGTAGGTCTTTCACGAAGAAGTCGGCTCGGTAGCTACCGATTGTGTAGTTGTGATGAAAGCCAAATCCTTCAAATACTTGGGATAAAACTTGTTGCCATTCTATTTCACCTTTGGTATCTGGTTTGGCTATGGTTCCGATATGGCCGAAAGCTTGCTTTTTGAGTTCGATGCCGATAACTGAGTCCATGCCGAGAGCTATTTTGCTGACATCTTCCAAGTTGTAACCATTCATGCGAGTTGCTTTGCCACCATTGGCTTTGATGGTTTTGTGGTCAAGTTTGATTGGGTGGATGTCGTCTTGACGTTTTTTCAGGAAGCTGTTGAGGGTACTGATTGGAATGTCAAGGAAATCAACGATGTCTTTTTTGGTGGCTATTTCGTTATCGAAGGAACAAGTGAAGCCGAATTGTTTGACGAGTTCGACATAGTTTTGTTGGGCGATTTGTTGGATGTTTGGGGAAAGGCCACAGGCTTGTTTTATCGCAATATCTAAAGCTGTTCTTATAAGTGAACAAGCTAAAGTGACACAACGATCACCAATATGTCTTTGAGTTTTTTTCAAAGAATGAGCAGCTAATGCTAAAGAATAACTACGAATTAAATTTTCGATAAAGGCACTATCATATACAGTAATATTTCTACCTTTATGTGGGCTATTTTCGGCAGTTACTTTAACTGAGTTAACTGTCACGTTAAAATCCTTATCAATAAAGGGTTTAAGTGTTTTTGATGGCCAGTTAACTGTCACGTTCTGAAAAGATGCTTGTTTCATTCCTAACAGGTCAGCAACTCCACGTTCACTCATAACTGCTGTATCATCATCTAACACATATCCATCGCAAATAATCCCGGGGATAAGTTCAATTTTGCCGTAATATATGGCTTTTGGGTTTTTCATGGGAACTCCTTTATTTTAATTGGAGTTTTATTATATTCCTTGTTGGGAATTTGTGTCAAGTTTTGAACAAGATTACACGGATTAAAGGATAAAACATGATTAAATCAAAAACGTATAATATCTGAATCAGAATTTTCAGAATTAGAGAATTTTCAGAATTTAAAAGCATTAAAAATAAATGGCTCTTTGGTAATTTGCGTTGAATAATGATATAATAAAAACAATAAATTATACATAAAAGAAAAAATAGAATCAATGATGACAAACATATCTTTTCCGATAGAACTAGACATAGAAAATTTGGAAGTAAAAGAAGTAAAACAAAATAAAAAAGGTCACTATGAAATTTATGTTGACAGCACTCAAGAAGGATGTACTTGTCATGTATGCCTAAACATATTGATAAACCTCATTTTTTGACATGGAGAAGCGAATACGACATCTATCAATTGTATGGCAAAGAGACCTATCTTTTCATAAGAGTAACCAAGATTCCAATGTCAGGAATGTTGAGAAAAACCTACGACAACTCAACAAGTTCCATGGCATGAAAGACGTAGCCCAAATACAATAGCATTCGAAAAATATATACTTTTGGAATTGATGGGCAGTACAGTAGAAGAAGTTGCATTGCGAGA
>JAUCGL010000012.1 GCA_030378105.1 Candidatus Halobeggiatoa sp. HSG11
GAAAAGCTATAGTCTGATATTTTTATAGATTTTAATTAAGAATTAAGCATTCATAATTAAGAATTGCTATACCAGCAGATGCTTCTTCTTAAAACAAACGTAGAAATGAATAATTCAAAACCATTTCAGCGTATCCGCCAATCTTTAAGTTGTTTCTTGATTACCAACAACAACAATATTTCTGCTTTTTTATGTTATTGATTTTTCCTTATTATATTTTTTAATGGGAATTGTTGTTAAACTATTTAAGGCTATCACTATAATTTTGTCCAAACCATTATTACAATGGTATAATGATTAATACTTAAAAATTCTGATGACTAAATATATAACCGACTGCACGATTAATTGTAATAGTCCTTATTCAAACAACTTAAAAAGGTAATAATATGAAACTATTTATTGGATGTCTACTTATCAGTATCACATGGGGTTGCAGTACCATTGACAAAGCTCTGCCAGACTATCGTACTGATTATAAAGAAAGCAAAATAACTCAACCGTTAGAAGTACCGCCGAATTTACTTGAATCAACTCTAACTGAAGAGCAGATGACTTTGCCAGCAGATATTCCAGAAACTACCTTTTCTGACTATGATAAAGATGCTGATAAAACCAATATAGCTAAAGTTAATGTGGAACAGGTTTTATCAACTTCAGAAACTGTCCAAATAAAACGTAAAGACAATGTGCGTTGGTTAGTATTCAATGATAAACCAACTGTTATATGGTCTAAAATTAAACAATTTTGGTTACAAAGTGGTTTTGAGCTTAAAATTGATGACCCAACCATAGGCATAATGGAAACTGAATGGAAAGAAAATCGAGCCGATATTCCGCAAGATATTATTCGTAAATATTTTGGCAAATATATTGATAATTTTTATTCAGCTTCTAGTCGTGATAAATTTAGAATTCGCTTAGAACAAGTTGATGATACAACTGAACTTTATTTGACTCATAAAGGAGTGGAAGAAGTTGTTCAAGGGGAAGCTTTAACTTGGCAAAGTCGCCCTTCTGATTCAGAACTTGAAATTGAAATGCTTAAACGTATTTTAGTATTCACTGGTGTTGAGCAGAAACCAACCGAAACTTTAATAGTTGCCGAAGAGAAAGGTATAGAAGTAGTAGAAGCGGTAGTGGAAACAACAGCTAAACCAACTAAGTTTGCTGAACTAGTAACTAAAGATTCTGAACAGTTTAGTATGATAATTCAAGAAAACTTTGCTCAAGCATGGCGGCGAGTTGGATTGGCATTAGATCGACTTGGATTTACTGTTGAAGACCGTGATCGTACAAGTGGTGTATATTTCATTCGTTATATTGTCACCGAAATTGATGATGGCTTTTTTAGCGGCTGGTTTGGAGACGAGAAAACTGAAAATGAAATGGAATATCTGATTAATTTATTGGATGAATCAACAAAAACCCGAGTTATTATATTAGATAACAATAACAAGCCGGTATCCGATGCAACCAGTAAACGGATTTTGACGTTATTACATGAATCAATTGTTGAGCATCATGCTATCTAAACCAGAACTAGAACTTCTATAATTTTAAGCAATTTTAATGTAGGGTGTATAAGTGATAACGTCATACACCAAAACGATGAAGGTGGATGACACTTCGTTTATCCACCCTACATTATAGAAATTATTTTATGCACATCCTTTAAACTTCCAAAATGAGATAATGGAAATAATACTTGCAGATGAAAATATTCCATTGGTACAGGAAGCTTTCAGCAGTTTTGGCAAAGTCAACACTGTTAATGGCCGCAATCTGACCAATGCTGACTTAACAGATGTAACAACTTTATTGGTACGTTCTGTTACAAAAATAAATGCTAAATTATTAGCGAATAGTTCTGTTAGTTTTGTTGGCACAGCAACTATAGGTTTTGATCATATTGATTTAGATTATTTAACGGAAAATAACATTGCTTTTGCTTGTGCTCCCGGCAGTAATGCAACTGCTGCTGCTGAATATGTGATAAGTGCATTGTTGGTGCTTGCCGAAAGACAAAATTTTCAACTCAAAGAAAAAACAGTTGGGATTATCGGTTGTGGCAATGTTGGCTCAAGAGTATTAAAAAAGTTAGAAGCATTGGGAATACAATGTCTTGTCCATGATCCATTGTTACAAAATGCTAACTATGTTGATTTGGAAACTATACTGACAGCAGACATCATTACTTTACATGTTCCGTTAGAAAAAGACGGAGACTACCCAACTTATCACCTAGTTAATAATGATTTTTTGGCTGAACTAAATGATGATGTTATTTTAATCAATACCTCACGAGGTACGGTAATAGATGAGTCTGCTTTATCATTAACTTTGTTAGCTCGTCCGAATATAACTGTTGTATTAGATGTATGGAAAAATGAGCCAAATATTAATAAGTTACTATTACAACAAGTGACTTTAGCAACTCCACATATTGCCGGTTATAGTTTAGATGGTAAGGTAAGAGGTACTGAAATGTTGTATGCCAAAATATGTGAGCATTTTCAACAAGAAAAAAATTGGCAACCACAGCTTCCACCACCGCCGGTCACTCAATTGTCATTTTCCAATACAATAGATGATGATGTTGCTATAAACATAGCTGTTATGGCTTGTTATGATATACGGAAAGATGATGCTGTTTTACGTCAAATGAGTTCTAGTTTTGATAAATTAAGAAAAAATTATCCATTGCGTAGAGAGTTTAACCAATTAACTATCCAATTACCGCCAGAAAAATCAACATTAGCAAAACGTATGCAGGGTTTGGGATTTAAAGTTGTTTGAAATAATAAGGACTTAAAAAACTATTAAGCAATTCTTAATTGTGAATGGTTAACTGTGAATAATTAATTGTTAATTAAAGTCAAAATCATTAATAATTAACCATTTTTAATTCACTTATTCACAATTAAATATTTCTGAAAAATTCCAAATACCTATAAAATCCTTAAACATTTTAATTCACTGCATATTTAAAAAAACTACCAAATTAACCAACGAGATATTTAAGAATGTTAAATACTTATAAACAACATTGTACAGAACGTGCTACCCAAGATTTACCACCTTTACCATTGGACGTTGAACAAGTAACTGATTTGGTAGAATTACTTAAAAGTTCAGATGACCAAGAATTATTGGGTTTATTAGTTAATCGAGTACCACCTGGAGTTGACGAAGCTGCTGAAATTAAAGCTAATTTTTTGGCTAACCTTGCTAAAGGTAATGAAACTTGTCCTTTGATAACTCCTAATCATGCAACGGAATTGCTTGGCACAATGCGTGGTGGTTATAACTTGCAACCTTTAGTGGATTTACTGGACAATGAAACTCTAGCTCCAATTGCTGCTAAAGCTTTATCCCATACCTTATTGATTTTTGATGCTTTTGAGAAAATAGTTGCCAGACAAGATAAATGGTCAACTCAAATTTTAAATTCTTGGGCGGAAGCAGAATGGTTTACTTCAAAACCAAAATTACCAGAATCCATAACTGTCACCATATTTAAAGTAGACGGCGAAACCAATACCGATGATTTATCTCCAGCATCAGAGGCTTGGAGTCGGCCAGATATTCCATTACATGCTAAAGCTATGCTTATCAATAAAATGCCAGATGCTTTACAAGTCATGGCAGATTTGCAGAAACCAATAGCTTATTGTGGTGATGTGGTTGGTACTGGTTCTTCTCGTAAATCAGCAATTAATTCATTGATTTGGTATATTGGTGATGATATTCCTCACATTCCTAATAAACGTCAAGGTGGGGTGATTTTAGGCGGTAAAATAGCTCCAATTTTTTTCAATACTGCTGAAGATTCAGGAGCATTGCCGATAGAATGTGACGTAAGTAAGATTAAGCATGGTGATGTGGTTACGATTTATCCATATCAAGGTCGGATTGTGAATCAAGCTGGCGAAGAGATAAGCACCTTTAAACTTTATCCAGTTACTTTACCAGATGAAATCCAAGCTGGTGGACGAATTCCATTGATTATTGGCCGGACTTTAACTAATAAAGCTCGGAAAACTCTGGGACAAGAACCAACTCAAATATTTATCAGTCCTGAAGCCAGCAAAACTTATACTACTGGTTTTACCTTAGCTCAAAAAATTGTTGGTAAAGCCTGTGATGTGGCTGGAATAAGGCCGGGTACTTATTGCGAACCGAAGATAACAACTGTTGGCTCTCAAGATACAACTGGAGCTATGACTCGTGATGAATTGAAGGAATTGGCTTGTTTGCATTTTTCAGCCGATTTAGTCATGCAAAGCTTTTGTCATACTGCTGCTTATCCTAAATCAATTGATATTCAGTTACAAAATAATTTGCCAACTTTTATGGGGCAACGTGGTGGAGTTTCATTACGGCCCGGTGATGGCATAATTCATTCATGGATCAATCGGATGATTTTACCGGATACAGTTGGTACTGGTGGTGATTCTCATACTCGGTTTCCAATGGGGATAAGTTTTCCGGCTGGTTCAGGTCTAGTAGCATTCGCTTCAGCATTGGGCATTATGCCTTTAGATATGCCAGAATCAGTTTTAGTACGTTTTAAAGGTGAAATACAGCCCGGAATAACTCTGCGTGATTTGGTTAACGCTATTCCTTATATTGCTATTCAAGAAGGGTTGCTAACAGTCGCTAAAGCTGGTAAAAAGAATATTTTTTCTGGTAAAATTTTAGAAATTGAAGGTTTGCCTAAGTTAAAAGTTGAACAAGCTTTTGAATTTGCTGATGCTTCCGCAGAACGTTCTGCTAATGGTTGTACTGTTAGATTGGATAAGGAACCTATTATTGAATATTTGACTTCCAATATTGCGTTGTTACGTCAAATGATAGCTGATAATTATGGTGATAAAGATACAATAGCCCGCAGAATTTCGGCGATGGAAGATTGGTTAAATAATCCAGTATTGTTGGAACCTGACAGTGATGCAGAATATGCTGCCACAATTGAAATTGACTTGAATGAGATAAGAGAACCGTTACTGGCTTGTCCTAACGATCCTGATGATGTCAGGCTTTTGTCACAGGTTGCCGAACAGAAAATTGATGAAGTATTTATTGGTTCGTGTATGACTAATATTGGCCATTATCGGGCAGCAAGTAAGGTATTAAAAGACGATGTACCAGTTCGCTTATGGATAACTCCGCCAACTCGTATGGATGAGCATCAATTAGTGCAGGAAGGTGTGTATTCTATCTTTGGTAAAGCTGGGGCAAGGACTGAAACACCTGGTTGTTCTTTATGTATGGGAAATCAAGCGAGGGTTAAGGAAAATGCCACTGTTGTTTCCACTTCAACTCGTAATTTTCCTAATCGTTTGGGAAAAAATGCTGATGTTTATTTAGCCTCGGCTGAATTGGCTGCTATAACTGCTAAATTAGGTAAAATACCAACTGTAGCCGAGTATATGCAAAATTTTGAAGCTATCAGTTCCGCATCAGATGAAGTATATCAATATTTGAATTTTTCTGAAGCATCGTAATTTGTTTTTTTGTAGAGACAAGGCATGCCTTGTCTCTTCATTTTTTAAATAATCCTCCAATCAAAAAATTCCATCGTATTCATGTTTACCTTCATAAAATCAGTATATCTTTCAATTCTTAAATACCCAAAATTAGGTGATATTTTAGCCCTCCTCAGTGGTGCTATTTTACCATTGGCCTACGCTCCTTATTCTATGTCTTCAATCGCAATATTGTCATTAATGATGTTATTTGTACTATGGCAAAACATCACTCCCAAACAAGCTTGGTGGCGAGGTTTTTTATATGGGATAGGTATGTTTGGAATGGGAGTATCGTGGGTACATATCAGCTTTTATCAATTTGGTGGTTTGCCAATGGTAGGAGCCATTTTATTAACTCTGGTTTTTGTGTTAATCATGGCTATGTATCCAGCATTTTTAGGTTGGTTACTTATTCGTTATTTCCCTGATCCTAAACATAATTTGCTTTTATTACCAGCAGCTTGGACTTTAATGGAATGGTTACGAGGTTGGTTATTTACTGGTTTTCCTTGGTTAAGCATTGGTTATGGCCAAATTGATTCACCATTTAATAGTTTTGCACCATTATTGGGAGTTTATGGAGTTAGCTTTTTTACTGTATTAGCAGCAGTGTTACTTATTATTTATGTTCTTAATTCCAAGTCATTAACTAGACCAATTAATACCACTTTTTTTATATTGATTGCATTAGTTATTGTTACAGAATTAGTAAAAAATATAGAATGGACTAAACCAATAGATAAACCGGTTAAAGTAGCTCTTATGCAAGGTAATGTACCGCAGGAATTCAAATGGTTATCAGGTTTTCAACTACCAAGTATGCAGCGTTATTTGGAATTAAGTCAATCTCATCGTGATGCCGATCTTATTATCTGGCCTGAAACAGCTATTCCATTGTTTTATCATGAAATACCTAGTTATGCTCCCGGTTTTTTAGAGGAGTTAAGACGAGAATATTTGGAACATAAAACTGATTTTTTAATTGGGGTTCCAATAATGCACTCAGATGGAACTTATTATAATGCAGTGATGACTTTTACCGATAAATCAGAGTTTTATTATAAAAATCATCTAGTTCCTTTCGGAGAATATATTCCTTTACAATTTATTTCTGGCAATTTATTTAAACTACTTAACATTCCAATGTCAGAATTTTCATCTGGTGCTAAAAAACAAGCTCCTTTAACAAGTGTTGGACATTCTGTTGGAGTATCAATCTGTTATGAAGATGCTTTTGGGGATTTAATCCGCAATAGTTTACCAGCAGCAGAATTATTGGTCAATGTCAGTAATGACGCTTGGTTTGGTGATTCAATTGCTCCCCATCAACATTTAGAAATAGCCCGTATGCGAGCTTTGGAGACTGGTCGTTATTTGTTGCGTGCAACTAACACTGGTATTTCTGCCGTGATAGATAACAAAGGTAAAATAATTGCCCAATCTCCACAGTTTAAAATAACTGCCTTACGTGCAGAAGTGCAACCGTATCAAGGAATAACTCCTTATGTTCGATTTGGCGATAATTTAATAATATTTATATCATTGTTCATATTAGGTTTAGCATATTTTTTAAGAATTATTCGCTTTTCAATGGTTCGGGCAGTTTTTGACAAGTAAATGAGTTTCACAGAAATTTCATGATGTCCACAGAACGTCCATATTCCGTGGACTAATCAATTAGACATCTTTCCTAAATAAGTATATATACTTAATTTAACTAAGCTTGCCGCAGATAAGCTTTTATATTCCACCGATTTCATCGGAGGCTATTCACATTCAATCCTTTCAGGATAGTTAAAACAACCCCAACGGGGTTCACACTTGAATAGCCATAGGTGAAACCTATGGAATCAAATCAATTAAAATGCTCTCTGCGTCAACCATCAGTTATTTAGGAAAGATGTCTATTTTTCAGTGAAATCGGTTATAATTGCCTTGATACGTCCGGTCTCATTGGGCGACCTCACACTGAAGTAGCTCCATCCCACCAACTTTCCCATGACGTTACACGGTGAGCTTGTTCAAAATTTCAAGTAATATACGGATATCCTTCGATTTTTAAGAGTAAATTTACATTCATTGCAAAATAAATTTTGTACCCTTATTTGAAAATTTTCTGCATAATATCAGTTAATTAATTTCTCCATCAAGTTATAATCAAAGTCTATTACTTGACCTTAAACAAGGTAAAAATAACTCTAAAGAAGCATATTTAAACAATCTATATTTTTAAAGAATCTTTTTTCGTAAAGGATATTTTTTAAGTTATAAAAACCATAACCCAAGATTTATTTTGGGTATTTTTATATTAATATAAATATATTCTATTAAATGTTATTAAATATTCACTTGAAATAGATATTTTCGTTTTTAAAATCTATCAGATCTAAAATAAAAGGTAAAAATCATGCCTGATTCGCATGAAAAAACACGTCGTTCTTATGGATTACAAACTGCTGGTACCAAAGGTGTAGCCGGAACCAAACGCTATGCAATGATCATTGACCTAAGAAAATGTATAGGTTGTAGGTCTTGTATGGTTGCTTGCAAAGCTGAATTTGGAATTCCTTTAGGAGTCTGGCGAACTTGGGTAAAAGAAGGCGATAAAGGTAGATATCCAAATACTAAACGGATATTTATGCCACGCCTGTGTAATCACTGCGATTATCCAGTTTGTGTTCGCAACTGTCCAACTCAAGCAACTTTTAAACATAAAGATGGCTTTGTATTGCAACGTTATAATCGTTGTATCGGCTGTCGAACTTGTATGGTTGCTTGTCCTTATAATGCTAGGCATCTTATTCCAGCCAAGCGGACTGATGGAAACTTACCTACAATGGTAGTTGACAAATGTACTTTTTGTATTCATCGGGTGAAAAAAGGTATAGTTCCTTCTTGTGTTCAAGCCTGTGTTGGTGGAGCAAGAATTTTTGGGGATATGAATGATCCCAATAGTGAAGTAGCCAAATTAGCTTCCAAAGAAACTTTAACCGTATTAAAACCTGAATTAGGCACAAGCCCATCGGTTTCTTATATTGGTGGAGATTGGGAGTTGATGGATGAGCCACATAGCTATACTAATCGTTCTACCGGTCTTAAAGAAGAATTCAATGATTTCAAACGGAATCATAAAGGTGATGCGTTTGGTGATATTATTGAAGGTGGCGACTCAACTATGAAACAAGTTGGTCAAAATATGAACGGTTTTTTACACACTATTCCACACAAAGCGAAAAATGTATTTGACGCATTTGTGAATTTTCTTTTTAAATAGGAGGTCAACATGAACGAAAGTGTCATTACTTATAATGTGTTCCATCATGTTGCGTGGGGAACCACTATCTCTGTTTATTTCTGGCTAGTTGGAGCAAGTGCTGGCTCATTTGTTATTTCCAGCTTTGGCTGGGTATTCGGTATTAAACGCTATAAACCATTAGCTTTGACAGCATCTGTAACAGCAATCGCTATGTTGCTTATTGTCCCAATATTATTAATCTGGGATTTGGGTAGACCATTACGGTTTTTGTATCTTATGCTACCCGGTTACTGGCACGCTACCGGGCCGATGTCATGGGGTACTGCATTAATTTTTTCCTACCCTATCGCAATGCTTATTTATACTTATTTTGTAGTCAAAAATAATCCGTTATGGGCTAAAATAGTCGGCATTGTTTCTATTGTTTTGGCTTTATCCACTCACTGGTACACTGGTGTAGTGATGGAACTTAACCCGGGCCGTTTTCTTAATCACACTGCCCTTGCGCCGTTGTTATTTTTAACTGGAGCTTTCATTTCTGGAATTGGCTTATTAATTCTGATTTTATGGATACAAAATATGTTTGTTGCCATCAAAAATCGAATTGAATGGGCGTTGATAGAAGAAATGGCTCAGTACATGATGTATGGCTTAGTCTTCGATGCTTTTCTACTCTTTTTAGATTTTATGCAGACTTTATATGGTAGCCATAGTGAAGTTATGGGACATGAAATCGTATTGATGGGAGTATTTAGATTCCCCTATTTGTGGCTAGAAATGGTTATTGGTTTAATCATTCCATTCTTTATTCTTGTATCGCCTATTAAGAAATTTAAGGCAGGGATTATATTAGCCGCATTATTAGTAGCAGTCGGAGTTTACGGAATGAGAGTTTGGTGGGTTATGGGTGGCCAGTATCTACAAACGTTTTATTAATTCTTAATGCTATAATTCTTAATTCTTAATTAAAACCTAACAATCAACATCTATACTTTTCAAAGGTTTTGAAGTTAATTAAGCATTAAGAATTCATAATTAAGAATTAATATAATCATGAAAGAGAATATTGTTAAAGATAAGAGTTTTAGGTTTGCTGTTAGGATTGTGAATTTGCGTAAATTTCTTGTTGAGGAAAATAAAGAATTTATTTTAAGTAAACAACTTTTACGTTCGGGAACATCTGTTGGTGCTATGGTAAGAGAAGCAGAACGAGGTGAAAGTAAAGCAGATTTCGTCCATAAACTAGCAATCGCTCAGAAAGAATGTAATGAAACATTATATTGGCTTGAACTTTTATATAAAACCGATTTTTTATCGCAAAAACAATTTGATAGTATCAATAGTGATGCGATAGAATTAATCAAACTAATAACAAGTATCATCAAAACTACTAAAGGCAATTCTTAATTATGAATTCTTAATGCTTAATTAAAATCTTAATAGTCAATAACTTAATAAATTGAATTTAAAGATTTTGAAGTTAATTAAGAATTAAGAATTAAGAATTAAAAATTATGATCGACAGACGTGATTTTCTGAAGATAGGGGCAGCGACGACGGCGACTGCGGCTTGTCCGGCGTTTATAGATGCTATGGAATTGCAGCTTGGTGGACAAGATTTTCACCAAATAAGAACTTACCATGCTCGCCAAAGAAAACCCTATTTATGTACCATGTGTTCTTACTTTGATGGTGGCTTCACCTATGCGGAAGCTGGGGAAGTTATGAAAACTGAGGGCAACCCAGATCATATCGCTACTCGAGGTAAGTTTTGTAGTAAAGGATTGGCATCTTTTTTCGGAGCCTCTGATCCAGATCGAATATTGAATCCATTGAAACGAGTTGGAGAGCGTGGAGCTGGTAAATGGAAAGAAATAACTTGGGAAGAAGCAATTAAAGAAGTTTCTGAAAAAGTAAGTGTTAATTTAGACGATGCAGATAGTATCTATCTGAATGAAGGTGGTTTTAAAGATGGTGGTGCAATTAGATTTATGCACACTATTGGTTCGCATTCCATTATTCGCAGTCGTTTACAAGGTATTGGCACTGCTCCTAAACAAATGGCTTTAAAGCAAATGACTGGAGTTAATTTTATCCTGCCAGATTTAGAACATACCAAATATGTGTTAAATTTTGGGGCTAATATTATGGAAACTGCTTTACCATTAGCCCAACGTTTAACTGATGGTATTGTTAATAATCGTTTAAAATTAGTGACTTTTGATGTAAGAATGTCTAACACAGCCGGGCGTAGTGATGAATGGTTGCCAGTCTTTCCGGGCAGTGATGGAATAATTGCATTGGCGATGGCTAACGTTATTTTACAAAATGGTTTAGCAAATACCGACTTTATTTCTTACTGGACAAATTATTCACTGGAAGAATTAACTAAAGATTTGGCAAAATTCACTCCAGAAATGGCAGAAGAAGCAAGTGGAGTTCCAGCTAAAACTATAGTTAATATTGCAATTGAGTTTGCTAAATCTAAACCAGCAGCAGTATTTAGTCATAATGGTTTGAGTTGGCATAAAGATGGTATTGATAGCGAAAAAGCTTGCTTATTATTAGCAGCAATTACCGGTAATATTGACAATGAAGGTGGAAATTGTTTGCCACGTCAGTTTAATATTGCCGAACCACAACCAGCTCCTGAGTCAACTGAAAATGCAACAAAAACTATGCACTATAGCTTTCCATTTGAAGTAAAAGATGGTAAACGTAATGTACAAGTATTGTTCAATCATATGAGTAATCCTGCTTATTCTGCTCCAGCCGCTAGTCTATGGCGAGAAATGTTAAAAGATGAGAAGAAGATTCCATATATAGTTGATTTTAGTCCATTTATGAGTGAAACTGCTGAATTGGCTGACATTATTCTGCCTGATGTAGTGGATGTGGAACGAGATAATATTGCTAGTAGTCCAACCGCTTTATGGCCTTGGATGACTATGACAATTCCTAATATAGAGCCATTGGGTAAAGCTCAAGATGTTCGTATGACTATGAAAAAGATAGTGGAAGCTATTGACCCAACTGGTGATAAAGGTATGAAACAATATTGGGCTTTTTCCAATACCAAGCAATGGGTTAAAGACGAAATAAAAGCCACTGAAGGTACAGATAAAAAGACTTATAAGCGATTGAAGTCAAAAGGTGTATGGCCTAACTACGGCAAAATTGATCCGGCGGATCGCAAAATTTTGGATAAGAAAGGTAATCCTGTATTAGCTAAATACGCTACCTATAAGGAAGAAGGTTTTGCTACTTCATCTGGTAAAATGGAATTTGATTCACTTTCTTGGACTAAAAATCCACGTCATCAAGATTTAAAAGAGTCTGAATTTGTATTAACAACTTTTAAAGTAGCTTATCAAACTTTGTCTTTGACTTCCAATCTTAAATATATATCGGAAATGTATCACTCTAATCCACTGTGGCTTAATGGAAATGTGGCTAAGAAATTAGGAATAAGAGATGATAGTTTAGTAAGAGTCACTAGCGAAGTTGGTTTTCTTGTTACTAAAGCTTTCTTAACTCAAGGTATTCATCCGCAAGTGGTTGGTATTTCTACATCAGTTGGTCGTTCCGCTTATGGTCGAGTTGCTCAGGCTGATCCACATGCTCATATGCCATTTGCTAAGAAAGAGCAAGAAGACCCTGATATTGATGATAATTTATGGTGGCGAGATGCTGGCACTAATCCAAATGATATTATTCCATTAGCTATTGATCCAGCAAGTGGAGTACAAACTTGGAATGATACAGTGGTGACAATTTCTCCGGCCGAGGCGGGCGATAAATATGGCGATATTAAAGTTGATAACGCTAAACATTTCGCTATTTACAAGCAATCACTGACTTAAAAGTTAAGGAGAGAAATTATGAAACTTCCGAAAACTAAAGTCGGAATTATTTTAACTGGTATTGCTGTTTTTGGTCTAATCATGGTTGTTGCAGTTGCTGGCTGGAGTAGTACTCGCTTTAATAGGGTAGATGTTTGTGTTACCTGTCACGAGATATTTGTTGATTATGATGAATATAAACAGACTGCTCCTTTAAGTACTTCAGTGGAGGACTTTAAGCCAACTAAAGAGTATGATCCGGGTTTCTTTAATGTAACTGTTGGTTGTGCTGAATGTCATGCTTATCCATATGAAGAATATAGGGAATCACCACATTATGATAATGAACGTGGTGTTAAAGCTGGCTGTGTTGGTTGTCATGAACCACATAGCGTTAGGGAAGTGTTAGCTTGGAAGTTCTTCTACGTTAATTCTGGAGGTACGGGCGATAGTCCATTCCATGCTGTTTCAAATAGCTTACGTGATATTCCTGAATGGGAAAAATTGCGAGTTAAACTAGCTACTAAAGTGCGTAAACAGATGATGGAAGAAAATAGTGCCAAATGTAAAGTCTGTCACAAAACTGAAGGTAAATGGTTTGCTAAGAAAAAACAGCACCAGACAACTGAAAAAACTTGTGTACAATGTCATTACAACCTAGTACATAAAGAAGTTAAGTGGCACAAGTAAGTTAAACTTGTTGAGAAGACATTGAGGCCTGCCGGTTTTTTTATCCGGTAGGTCTTTTATGGTAAGGGGGTATACAAACAGGAAATGTTATACTTACAATTCATATGTCAAAAGAATTAAATTTTCTCTAACAAAAGTAAGCGAATAATATCTCGTTCCCAACGTCTCGTTGGGAATGCCTATCATATACCGCTCTGCGGTATTCATTTTAAGTATTAAGATAGAACCTTAACATACTTAATTTAAGTGACTCTGTACCAAAATGAATACCGCAGAGCGGTATGGTAGGTATTCCCAACGAGATAAATAGATAAAAATTATGTTATAATTTACTAAAGATAAATTACTGTTTTGTATATATCAATTTTATTTATCAATAGGGCCCTTTATAATCAGAAATTTTCTTCTTGCTTTGAGTTTTCCACTTTTAACACCTATCTTAATATTAATCTTTTTAGCTTTGATTAAATTCAATACAGTGTGGCGAATGATTAACCATATTGACATCTCCACAACCTTCTTTATATTCACTCTTTAAAATTCAAGTGGACAAATCATTATATAATCAATTTATAGGTGTTCGTGATTTGATAGAAATGTATTTTTAATTGTGAAGTAAGTTGAATTAAAAATGGTTAATAACTTAATGGTTTTGATTTTAATTAATCATTATTAATTCACAGTTAACCATTCACAATTAATTATACGTATCAACTAGTTAAAGTTATCTCGAACACCTATGATAATCAATTATTGGGTTTAAGCGTGTTAATAATGTATAATTATTGTGCCTACTGTTTTTGGTTACTTAAAAAATAAATTACAAAGGACAAGGCAAAATCGAAAATATAAAAAATTTATAAATTAACAATCCGACACACAATTAAACTTAAATCTTTCACTAAAAGGTAATTTATGTTTTCAAACCAATTGAATATTGCAGATTTTGATTCTGAACTATGGCAAGCGATGCAAAATGAAGTAACTCGTCAAGAAGAACATTTAGAGTTAATTGCTTCAGAGAACTATGCCAGCCCAAGAGTATTGCAAGCTCAAGGTTCAGTATTGACCAATAAATATGCAGAAGGTTATCCATATAAACGCTACTATGGTGGTTGCGAATACGTTGATGCTGCTGAACAGTTAGCAATTGATCGAGCCAAACAATTATTTAACGCTGACTATGCCAATGTTCAACCTCATTCAGGTTCTCAAGCTAATACTGCGGTTTACATGGCTTTACTTGAACCGGGCGATACTGTATTAGGTATGAAATTATCTGATGGTGGTCATTTAACTCATGGTTCCAAGGTTAATTTTTCTGGTAAAATATACAATGCAGTTCAATATGGTTTAAATCCAAAGACTGGTGAAATTGATTACGAACAGGTTGAAGCTTTGGCACAAGAACATAAACCCAAAATGCTTATGAGTGGTTTTAGTGCTTATTCACGGGTGGTTGATTGGCAAAGATTGCGTGAGATTGCTGATAAAGTTAATGCCTATTTAGTATCTGACATAGCTCATGTTGCTGGTTTAGTTGCGGTTGATTTGTATCCAAGTCCTATGCCATTTGCTGATGTTGTCACCACCACAACTCATAAAACTTTGCGTGGACCAAGAGGCGGTTTAATTCTTGCTAGAAGTAATCCAGAGATTGAGAAAAAACTTAACTCAGTAGTATTTCCCGGTATTCAAGGTGGGCCTTTAATGCACATAATAGCAGCTAAAGCAGTTGCTTTTAAAGAAGCTCAACAGCCAGAGTTTAAAGCCTACCAAACTGAAGTTATAGCAAATGCAAGAGCAATGGTGGCAGTTATGTTAGAGCGTGGTTATAAGATTGTATCTAATGGTACGGATAATCATCTGTTTTTATTAGATTTAATTGATAAAAATATCACTGGTAAAGTTGCTGATGCAGCGTTGGGAAAAGCAAATATTACTGTTAATAAAAACACTGTTCCTAACGATCCAAAATCACCATTTGTAACAAGTGGTTTAAGAATTGGTACACCTGCTATAACTACTCGTGGGTTAGGTATAGAAGAATCTCGTCAAATTGCTGGTTGGATCTGTGATGTAATTGATGATGTAGAAAATACCTCTTTACAAGCAGAAATTAAAACTAAGGTACTCGAATTATGCTCTCGTTTTCCGGTTTATAATTAAAGTATGACAAATACTATAGAAAATTCGTCTCTACCAAAATCTTCTGTAGAGAATGATCAATATTATATGGCTCGTGCCTTACGACTGGCTCGAAAAGGACTGTGGACTACTGACCCTAATCCAAGAGTTGGTTGTGTTATTGTGCATGATAGCAAGATAGTTGGTGAAGGTTGGCATCAAGAAGCCGGTAAATCTCATGCTGAAATCAATGCTTTAGAACAAGCTAAAGGTGAAGCCAAAGGTGCAACTTGTTATGTTACTTTAGAACCTTGTTGTCATCATGGTCGTACTCCACCTTGTACTGATGCTTTGATTAAAGCTGGAGTAGCAAGGGTTGTTGTAGCGATGACTGACCCAAATCCATTGGTATCTAGTAAAGGAATTGAACAATTATTAGAAGCTGGTATTATCGTAGATACTGGTATTTTAGCCAAAGATGCTGAAGAATTAAATCCCGGTTTTTTAACTCGGATGCGGTATAATCGGCCTTATATTCGTTGTAAATTAGGTATGAGCCTAGATGGTCGTACCGCAATGGCTTCTACTGAAAGTCAATGGATAACATCTAAAGATGCTCGGCGTGAAGTTCAATGTTTGCGAGCTAGAAGTTCAGCGATTATGACTGGGGCTGGTACAGTACTGGCAGATAACCCAAGATTAACAGTCCGTGATGAAGAATTAACTTGTCAAATGCAACCTGAAATTGAGGTTAAGCAGCCACTGCGAGTAGTGATTGATACTCATTTAAGTATGCAACCAGATGCCACTATGCTTAGTCTTCCGGGGCAAACTGTTATCTTTACTGCTTCTAAAAGTGAATCAGTTAAATCAATCTTAAAGAAAACTGGAGTTCGTATTATTCAATTAGCAGAACGAGGTGTTGTTGATTTACCAGCAGCTTGTCAGTTATTAGCTGAACAGTATGAAGTCAATGAATTACAAGTAGAAGCAGGAGCAACTTTAAGTGGTGCAATGTTACGAGCTGGATTGATTGATGAATTAATAATTTATATGGCTCCTATGTTAATGGGCAATAAGGCCAGAGGTTTATTTAACCTACCTGAAATTGAACGTTTAAATCAACATGTTTCAATCAATATAACGGATATACGTGCAATCGGGCGAGATTGGCGAATAACAGCCTATCCGGTTAACAATTCTTAATGCTTAACTAAAATCTTAAAGAGTTAAAAGACTTTGATTTTCATTAATAATTAACCATTTATAATTAATAATTAAATAAAATGTTTACAGGTATCATTCAAGCTGTAGGAAAAATAGCTCAAAGACAGACCACTGGCACCGATGCTCGTCTATATATTAAAGCAACTCAATTGGATTGGAGCAATGTTCAATTAGGTGATAGCATCGCTGTCAACGGTGTATGTTTAACAGCTGTGGTTTTACCCGGTGATGGTTTCTGGGCTGATGTTTCCAATGAAACTCTACTACATACTACTTTAGGTAAATTAACCATTGGTAGTACAATCAATTTAGAAAAAGCCTTAACTCCACAAATGCACTTAGGCGGCCATATTGTCAGTGGTCATGTTGATGGTGTGGGAATAATAACTAGCTGTTACGAAGAAGGTCGTTCAATCCGCCTTAATATAAAAGCTCCAACTGAACTAGCCAAATATATTGCTCCCAAAGGTTCAATTTGTGTTGATGGTATCAGTTTAACAGTTAACACAGTGCAACAATCTGAATTTAGTCTTAACATTGTGCCACATACTCAAGAACGAACTACTTTAGCCGAGATAAAAGTTGGTCAACAAGTTAATTTAGAAGTTGATATCATTGCTCGCTATTTGGAAAGATTATTGCTTGATAAACAGGAATCAGTTGATAAATCTTTTTTACAACAACACGGTTTTGCATAATATTTAATTAAAAATGCTTATTGTAACTAACTTGAATATAATGGTTTTAATTAAGAATTTATTATTCATAATTTAAGCATTAATTAAGGATATTTTATCTTGACATCTAACAATTCCAATAAACAAAACGCTTCTTTAGCTATACTTAAACGATTAGCAATACGAGGTTCTATTTGGGTAATTATAGGCTTCGGAATATCGCAAATTATGCGTTTTGGTGGCAACGTTGTATTAACCAGATTATTATCTCCAGAAGCATTTGGTATCATTGGTACTGTAACTGCGGTATTAATTGGGTTAGAAATGTTCTCTGACGTTGGTTTAAGACCTAACATAATTCAAAGTCAACGTGGTGAAGAACCAGCATTTATACGTACAGCTTGGACAATTCAGATAATTAGAGGTATTATTTTAACAATAGCGGCTACAGCTTTTGCTTGGCCATTGGCTGCTATTAATAATGAACCAAGTTTAACTACTATAATTCCAGTAGCTGGTTTAACGGCAATTATAGCTGGTTTTAACTCAACTTGGTTATTAGTCTATTCCCGTCGTATGGTATTGGGTAAGTTAGTTATTCTTGATTTAGTATCCCACTCTTGTAGTTTGATTACAATGATGATATGGGCTTGGTATTATCCATCTGTATGGGCATTAGTTGCTGGTATTTTCGCCAATCGAATAGTTAAAGTTGCTGCTAGTCATACTGTATTGGCTGGTACTACAATGAAAATGCAATGGGAACCACAAGCGGCAAGTGAATTAATTCGGTTTGGAAAATGGATATTTATAAGCACTGCTTTAGGATTTTTAGTAGCTAGATTGGATATTTTCGTATTTGGTAGTATTGCTGGTATGGGCATGTTGGGTATTTATTTATTGGCAAAAAATTTGTCTCGTCTAACTTTAGAGCCATTAATACGATTGTCTTCCACAGTTTTATTGCCAATGTATTCTAAAATAATTGAGCAAGAACCGGCAGTCCTTCGTAGTCAAACCTTTAAAAGCCGAGCGATGTTATTGATTTTATTTTTACCACCATTATGGGCAATGGTATTATGGGGAGAACAAATAATAGAGTTTATTTATGATGACCGCTATCATGAAGCAGGATGGATATTAAAAGTTTTATCTGCTGGTATACTTTCTAGTTCAATTATCAGTACTATAACTCCCGTATTATTAGCTATGGGAGATTCTTTTAGGAATTTAATCAGTACAACCAATCGTTTTGTTTTACAAATATTAGGGATGGTAATTGGAACTTATTATGCGGGGGCAACCGGATTTATAATTGGCGTTTCTATGGCGGAATTTCTATGTTATCCACTGCTAGTTTATTTAATTTATCCTTATAAAGTATGGTTGCCTCTATTAGATGGAGTTGCTTTTGGCAGTTCTTTTATTGTCATTTGGATAGCTTTTGGAATAAATTAAATATTTGGTAGTTCTGAACAATGTAGTTATCAGTTTGTCTTGAAAACCAAAAAAACATCTTTCTGAAATAAAAACAGATTTAATTGATAAATTTGCTAGAAAAAATCTCACATTATATGCTTCCATTCTTTAATTCTATATATTAATATTTCGTTCAGGACTACCATATTTGGTAATTCTTTATCCTTTTGTGATATTATCTTTGCCATTTCTGAAAATTTATTAACAAATTATAAATAATGAAGTCACAAGACCCAAAATTAATAGTCCAAGCTGCTCCGTTTCTACAGCAAGGTTTAACCACTCCTCAAGCCATGCTGGATGTCATTTATGTTTTAATTCCAATTACTTTATTATCAGTATATTTTTTTGGTATTGGAGTGTTATTAATCTTAATTGCAACAATTTTAGGAGCAGTGTTAACCGAATGGATATTTTCAGAAAAACATGCTCTATTAGATGGTAGTGCCATATTAACTGGATTGTTGCTTGGATTAACTTTACCTCCGAATTTACCGTTATGGATGGCTTTTGTTGGTAGCGTAGTTGGGGTTGGATTAGGTAAAACTATTTGGGGAGGATTAGGCAATAATCTATTTAACCCAGCTTTGGTTGGACGAGCTTTTCTATTGGCTAATTTTCCGGTTGCCATGACCACTTGGGTTGCACAGACAGACAGTTTATTCACCATATCTGCCAGCAATCTTGCTATGCCGTTTATGCAATCCCCAGATGCGATCAGCACAGCAACTCCATTAGGAATGATGAAATTTGAACAACAAGCAACTCCTTTATTAAACCTTATGTTTGGTAACTCATCTGGTTCTTTTGGTGAGACTTGTGGATTATTAATTATTTTAGCTGGACTTTATTTAATTTTACGGCGTAGCATTGACTGGCGGATTCCAGTAGCTATTTTAGGTTCAGTTGCAATATTTACTGGTATATTATTTATATATAATTCAGATATTTATCCAAGCCCATTATTTACCATATTTTCTGGTGGTTTATTATTTGGATGCTTTTTTATGGCTACCGATCCGGTTACTTCGCCATTGACACCAAAAGGAGCTTGGATATTTGGGATTGGAATTGGAATTATCGTGGTATTAATTCGAGTATTTGGAGGTTTTCCAGAAGGAGTTATGTATGCCATTTTGTTGATGAACGCAACTGTACCATTAATTGAACGATATACTCAACCCAGAGCATTTGGGCATAAATCCTAATTCTTATAAACAATACCTTCGTCAATCTCAAAAATTGTTGTTTTGGGAATGAGGTACGATTTCCCGAAACTCCTATATAACCTTGGTTTTGGGAAATATGCTTCGCTCCATTTCCGAAATAACTATCAAATTGGCGAAGGTATTGATAAATCAAATTAGTTACGTTAAATCTGACAAAGTAGAACTAAGTTTTCTACTTAAAAAAGCAAAAATAACAAGAACATCCTGTTTATACTAACAAATTGCACTCAACAACCATATCACGAATACACCAACTAATATAAGCACTTAAGTACTAAAAAATAAGTTTTAAAAAATAGAAGTTAAATTTATTCTCGTGCTTTAAGTATATTAGGACTTACGCATTGACAAAGCAATTATTTTATGAATTTATTAAAATACAAATAGTTATAAAAAATACATTAATTATTAATTTACATATAAACTATATTTATGAAATTTTGTCATTCTCGTGAAAACGGGAATCTATAACTTTTTTTAGAACACTGGATTCCCACTTTCGTGAGAATGACAGTTAATTAGTTTATATTTAATAAATGTATGATTTTAATATAATTAACATTTTTTAGCTTTTGTCAATGCGTAAGTCCTATATATACAGAAAATAAATTATTTTTTTGTTAAAATATCAAATATGTTTAAATATAAATTATTTTTAGTGATAACAACTATTATATTAATTAACATAAAACAGTATATTTCTGATATAATGCAAGATTAGATATCCAAATTTAATTAAATAGGAGTAAAAATGAGTACCCAACCACCAATCGTTAATTTAACCCCAGATTATAAAATTGCTGATATAAAATTAGCAGAATGGGGCCATAAAGAAATTGCGATTGCAGAAACTGAAATGCCCGGTTTAATGCAATTACGAAAAGAATATGGAGATGAAAAGCCATTAAAAGGAACTCGTATTGCCGGTTGTTTACATATGACAGTACAAACGGCAGTTTTAATTGAAACCTTGGTGGAATTGGGAGCAGAAGTACGTTGGTCATCATGTAATATTTTTTCTACTCAAGATCATGCTGCCGCCGCTATTGCTAATCAGAATGTCCCTGTTTTTGCTTGGAAAGAAGAATCAGAAGAAGAATTTTGGTGGTGTATAGAGCAAACTATTTTTGGTCCAAATGGCTGGCGACCTAATATGATTTTGGATGATGGTGGTGATTTAACCAAACTTATGCACGACAAATATTCAGACCTACTCAAAGATGTTAAAGGAATATCTGAAGAAACGACAACTGGTGTGCATCGTTTATATGAAATGATGGGTGATGGTTCTTTACAAGTTCCGGCCATTAATGTCAACGACTCTGTTACCAAGTCCAAGTTTGACAATTTATATGGTTGTCGTGAATCATTGATGGATGGTATTAAACGTGCTACTGATGTGATGATAGCTGGTAAAACTTGTGTAGTTTTAGGTTATGGTGATGTTGGTAAAGGCTGTGCTCAAGCATTTCGTGGCTTAGGAGCAACTGTTTGTGTAACTGAAATAGACCCAATCTGTGCTTTACAAGCAGCCATGGAAGGTTATCGAGTTGTTACGATGGAACAAGCAGCTCCATTAGCTGATATTTTTGTGACTACCACTGGTAACATTGGTGTGGTTACTCACGAACATATGAAAAAAATGAAAGATCAAGTAATAGTTTGTAATATTGGTCATTTTGATTCAGAAATTGAAGTTGCAGCAATTCGTCAATACAAATGGGAGAATATCAAACCACAAGTTGATCATGTTATTTTTCCAGATGGTAAGCGTTTAATTTTATTAGCAGAAGGTCGATTGGTTAATTTGGGTTGTGCTACTGGTCATCCAAGTTTTGTTATGTCTAATTCTTTTACTAATCAAGTATTAGCTCAAATCGAATTATGGCAACATTACGAACGTTATGAAAAGAAAGTCTATGTATTACCTAAAAATTTAGACGAAAAAGTAGCTAGAATGCATCTTCAACGTTTAGGAGCTAATTTAACTGAATTAACTCCAGCCCAAGCTAATTATCTTAACATATCTGTAGATGGGCCTTACAAACCAGAACATTATAGATACTAATCGCCTAATCTTAAGATTATGATTAATTTACTAACGCTATCACTTTGTGTCATCTATATTAATAAATTTAGCAACTAAAAATAAGATGAGTGTAGGTATCTTAATAATTACCCATGATGATATAGGCTCTGCTTTAGTAGAGAGTTTAGAAAAGATGCTGGGTACTTTACCATTACAAGTCAAGGTATTACCTATTCGTCATGAAAACGAATTTTATGAATTCTGTTATCATGCAAAAAATATCTGTAATACTCTTAATAAAGAACATGGAGTCTTAGTGCTAACTGATTTATTTGCAGCTACACCTTGCAATATAGCTAGGAAGTTGATTCCAGATTGTCGGGTACGAGTGGTAGCAGGAGTAAATTTTCCCATGTTAGTCAGAATCATGAATTATTCTTCATCCGATTTAGATACACTAGTTAGTATAGCTGTATCTGGAGGTTGTCAGGGAATATTGGACGTTAATTCTGCAGAATTGGAAGAGGAATAAAGCTGTTAAGTATATCATGTTAAAACAAACTCTTACTATTGTTAATAAATTAGGCTTACATGCACGAGCAGCAACTAAATTGGTTAAATTAGCTTCACAGTTTGACAGTGCAATCTTGTTAAAACGCAAACAACGAGAAGTCAACGGTAAAAGTATTATGGGAGTAATGCTATTAGCTGCCAGTAAAGGTTGTGAAGTAGAATTAACCGTTGATGGAACTGACGAAGACACAGCTATGTCACAATTAAGTAATCTCATCAAAGATGGCTTTGGAGAGGAAGAGTGAGCTTAACGTTGCATGGCATAGGAGTATCAAAAGGCATAGCAATTGGTAAAGTACATGTTATCCATCGTGATACTTTAGAAATAAGTCGTAAAACTTTAACCAAAGTTGATGCAGAAGTTACACGTTTTAAAAATGCTGTTGATTTAGCTCGCCAACAACTTGAAAATATTAAAGAGCAAATTCCTCAAAATGCTGATGTAATCACATTCATTGATTCCCATTTATTAATGCTTGATGACAGCCTTTTAACCAAAGTTCCGGTTGATTTAATTTACGAGCATAGTTGTAATGCTGAATGGGCTTTACAAATGCAATGCGATGAAATAACGCAAATTTTTGATAATATGGAAGACCCATATTTAAGTGCTCGTAAAAATGATGTTGAGCAGGTAGTTATTCGTATTCAACGGATTTTACATGGTCATACTGATGTTGAATCTGAAACTACAATGGCTGGTTTAGCAAACACCATTATTTTAGCCGATGATTTGAGTCCAGCTGACACTGTATTAATGCAGCATCAAGGTATTTTGGCATTTGCTACCGAATTTGGTGGAACTACCTCTCATACCGCTATTTTAGCTCGTAGTTTAGGTATTCCAGCAATTGTTGGATTACGGAGAGCGACCCCTTATATAAAAGTTGATGACACTCTTATTATTGATGGTGAACAAGGAATAATATTTGTATCACCAGATGAACATTGTTTGCATCATTATCAAAATCGACAAAATGAACAAAAACATTTTCGAGCTGTTTTAAGCAAAATAAAATCCTCTCCAACTGTCACTCGTGATGGAGTACCAATTACTTTACATGCCAATATTGAGTTTCCAGAAGATATGGATGCCGTTAAACGAGTTGGTGGCAAAGGAGTTGGTTTGTATCGTACTGAATTTTTATTTATGAATCGGCATAGTCCACCTGAAGAAGATGAGCATTTTGAGGCTTATCTTAAAGTTATTAATGCTCTACAAGGTGGTCCAGTTACAATACGTACTCTTGATCTCGGAGCAGATAAACAAGTATCAGATAGTCATGTCACAAATTGTAATTCTGCTTTAGGTTTACGTGCCATTCGGTTGTGTTTAAACAATTCCCAACTATTTAAACCTCAATTACGAGCAATTTTACGAGCTTCAGCACTTGGTCAAGTACGAATGATGATTCCTATGGTAACTGGATTTCAGGAATTAGAACAAGTATTAAGCATAATTAGTGAAATAAGAAAAGAATTACAAAAAAAATCCTTAGATTTTAACCCTAATATGCCTTTTGGGATTATGTTAGAAGTTCCGGCTATGGCAATTTGTACTGACTTGATAGCACCTAATGTTGATTTTTTATCAGTTGGTACTAATGACTTGATTCAGTATACTTTAGCAATAGATAGAGGTGATGAAGCAGTTAATTATCTATATGACCCTCTACATCCGGCGGTATTACGTTTAATAAAAATGAGTATTGATGCTGCTAAAATAGCTGATAAACCAATAAGTATGTGTGGTGAAATGGCAAGTGATAGTCATTATGTTAAATTATTACTTGGTTTAGGTCTACGATCTTTTAGTGTTAATCCAGAGTTATTTTTAGAAGTTAAACAAATAATTAATAATAGTAATTTAAAAAATTTGACCAAATTGACTAACCAAATAATGGCAACAACTTCTTCAGCAAAAATTACCAAATTAATTAAAAATCTCAATCTTTAATTCATAATTGCCCACTTCCCCAAATTAAGAAAAAAGATTTCAAAGGATGGATAGTTCCTATAAATCAATACCTAACATATTTTTGGTAATTAAAGGCATTTTTTATCTGAACATAAAAGTCATACTTATGTATTAATTTTTTCGCACTTATATTCATATATTTTTATGAACAATATTTTACCTTGGCATGAGTCATTATGGCAACAGACATTATCACGTAACTTACCACATGCCTTACTATTATCTGGACCACAAGGTATGGGTAAAGGTTTATTTGCTCGAAATTTAGCTGAAACATTGCTTTGTGAGCAAAAACAGGCTTGTGGAGATTGTAAACCTTGTTACTTACTTAAGGCCAATACACATCCAGATTTATTGTTAGTACAGCCGGCTGATATTGGTAAACAAATTGCAGTTGATCAAATTCGTAGTATGATTAAGTTCTGTGCTTTAACTGCTAAATATGAAAGTTATCAAATCGTGATTATTGAGCCAGCCGAAGCGATGAATCGTAATGCTGCAAACAGTCTGCTTAAATTATTAGAAGAACCACCAGCTTATACATTAATTATGTTGGTTAGTAATAACCCTATGGTTTTAGCTGCAACTATTCGTAGTCGTTGTCAAAAATTAGATTTTAGTTGGCCGGATAAAAACTTAACTCATAATTGGTTAAATGAACAGTTAAGTAATAAAAATCACACTGACTTATTGCTCAATTTATCTTCTCAAGCTCCTTTAGCAGCCAAAGATTTAGCTGATAGTATGTCAAAACGTCAAGAATTATTTGATAGTTTAATGACATTGTCAACTAACGATCCAGTTAAGATTGCAGCTAATTGGGCTAAAATGGAAGTTGTGTCGGTATTAAAATGGCTATTAAGTTGGACTGCGGATGTTATTCGTTATTCTGCTACTGGTCAAACTCAACATTTAGTTAACCAAGATCAACTTGGCTCTTTACAAAATTTTGCTAACCATTTAAACTTACAACGTCTATTTAAAGTATTAGACTTACAGCAAGAAGCCTATCAACTATTAACAGGTAATACTAATATCAAACCTCAAGGATTGTTAGAAACGATAGCTATTGCTTGGGTTGATCTTAAACGGAGAATCTGATGATAAAGAAGAAAAAACGTACTCGTGGCATGAAGCATAATATGCTGACGTTGAATATTCCAGATGAAATGAAATTGTATAACTCATTTTTACCATTTTTAAAACGTGGTGGATTGTTTTATCCTACGGAAAAATCTTATAAATTAGGGGATGAGGTATTTTTATTGTTGACCTTATTGGATGATGGTGAAAAAACTCCAGTAGCCGGTGAAATTGCATGGATTAATCCTAAAGGAGCTCAAGGCCAACGTCCGGCTGGTATTGGAGTGCATTTTGGTGAATTAGATAACGGACAAACTCGAAGCAAGATCGAAAATTTGTTAGTGAAAATACCTAAAGATAAACGAACTTTCACTATGTAGAATCATCAAACCTACTAGGTTTTCAAAACCTAGTAGGTTTAGTTGTCAACTATTATTTGGTAAACTCATGTCGTATATAAGTTACAAGTTCCCAAAGTTTTTCTTCAGAAAGACCAACATCAGAATCAGGTCCTACTGGAACCATTTCAGTACCTTCACTACCATTCAGCATAATCCAAAATAACTGGCCATCTTTTCTACTTATCATATAACCATGATTACTAAATGCTGCTGGTTTTATTTCTATAGATTCAGCATGATAGCCTTTGCCATCTCCTTTTTTACCATGACATTTGCTACATTTTCTTTTATAAAGCCGACCTACTCTTTTCAAAAATTGTTCATCAATTTCAGATTGTTGAATAGGATTTTGCATATCTAAATATTCTTGTGGAGCAGTCGGAATTTGATGTTCTTCTGCATTAACAACAGAAGTTAAAATACTTAAAATAATTATTGTACCTATTGCCTTCATATAATACCTCCTCACAATATACTTACAATGTAAATAGCTTTCTGCGTAACATCAGTTATAACTTATTTTCACGATTTGCAACTAGTTTATTTTCTAAACTTTCTCGGAATTTTTGTTCTCGTTCTAAGCCTGCTTCGGCAGTTATCATGCGTTTTCTTATACCAGCTACTTCGCTACGAGTCATACTTAAATCATGCTCCAACTTAGATAACATTTCTTTATAAGCCCACTCTTGAGAATCGGCATGAGCAGTTAAAGTAGCTATTTTTTTCTCCAATTCCATTCGAGCTTTATTTTCAGTAGTCAAACTAGAACGAATGTCTTGTTTTTCTTCATTAACTAACTTGATGGTTTTCTCGTGTTTTTTCACCGTTTCTCGCATTTCTTGTACTAACGCTTCGGCTATAGCGGAATGTCTTTCTTCTTGTTTAAGTTTTTGCCACGCTTCTTCAGCTTCATCAATTGAATTCCTTAGTTCTTTATCTAACCGTTCACGATTATTAGTAGTAATAATTAATTCTTCTCCAGTTTCTTTGAGAGTACTATCATTTTGTTCAGCAATACGAGTTGATTCATACAAACGTCTTTGCATATTATCATTGCTTTCTCGCAGACGACCCATTTCTTCACTTAGATGTTGATTTTCTTGTTCTACTACCTCAATTTTTTCTCTTAAAATAACTACTTGATCATCAGCACTTTTTAAGTCAGCAATTTTGCTATCAAGATCAACTTTTAATGATTTATTTTCTCGTTTAATAATTCCAATAAGTTTATTGGAACTAGCTAACTCTTCGTTAACCACTTCGATTTTATTCAAAGTTTCTTGCCGTTGGTACACTATTTCGTTTTTGTACTGGTGATAACGGGCTGTGATTAATTCTATTTCTTGTTGAGCAATATCTTGTGATGCTTCCCAGATAATTTGTAGAGTTTCTCTATTAATCCGTTCAATTTCTTCAGGTACTTGTTGAGGATTATCTTCGACTAAGGATAAGTTAACTTGTATAGACATGTTTTTTTGGGTTCTTAAATTTTTAATTTTTATGCTTATTGAAACCTAACAATATATAGATAGTTAAGTTTTTAAGATTTGGAAGTATAATTTTAAAATTTGCCATAAGGAATAGCTTTTGCAATACATTACCAACCAGACCTGACAGGTCTTATTTAAATATAAATTCAGAAATAATGTTTAATTAACAAGCCTTTGACTTTAATTAAAAATTAAGCATTAATAATTAAGAATTAATATGTTATATTTGTAGTAAGTGAAATTTATATCACAACGGAGCTTTAAATATGTTAAAAAATATTTTAAAAAATAGCTTATTAGTATTAGTTAGCTTATCTGCTTGGGCTTCACAACCTCAAGATATACCATTATCTTTGCAATCATGGGTTGATTGGGTGACAACAGATATATCAGATTGTCCCGTCCACTATAATCAATCGAATGATGTACAAACTTGTTATTGGCCATCAAATTTGGTTTTAGATATTAAACCAAATCAAGCCAAATTCAGTCAACAATGGCACATCTATAAAGATGGCTGGATAGAATTACCCGGTAATGCTAAACATTGGCCTCAAAATGTAAAAATCAATGATGAAGATGCTGTAGTGGCAGATCGTAATAATGTTCCTAGTTTGTTTGTATCAAAAGGCAAACTCAATATTCAAGGCGAATTCAACTGGCAGCGTAGACCAGATTATTTACCAATCCCAATTAATACAGGTTTAATAAGTTTAACTATTAATAATTCTCCTATAACTATACCACAATTTGATACAAAAGGGCGTTTATGGTTAACTAAAACTGGGGCTTATGCAGGTAAAAGTTCTGAAGAAAATCGTTTAGACATAAGAGTTTATAGACATATTGTTGATGATATTCCTTTGAAAATTAATACTCGCATAGAATTAGATGTATCAGGTCGTCATCGTGAAGTTGTATTAGGAACAGTTATGTTAGCACATCAAAAAGCTATGTTTTTAAACAGTTCTTTACCAACTAGATTAGAAACTGATGGCCATTTAAGAATTCAAGTACGTCCCGGTTCATGGGTATTAAATTTACAAACCCGTCAACTTGGCAAAGTAGATAAAATCACCAAAAATTCCGCTAAAGCTCAATGGGTTGATACGGAAATATGGACTTTTGAATCAAAAAGAGATTTACGTTTAGTTGAAATAACCGATGTTACAGCAATTGATCCACAACAAACTTTATTACCTAAAGAATGGCGTAAATTTCCAGCTTATCAAGTACGAAATGGCGAAACTTTACAATTTATAGAAAAACGCCGTGGCAATCCAGACCCAATTCCAGATCAATTAACTTTAAAACGTCATTTTTGGTTAGATTTTGATGGTGAAGGTTATAGTGTTCAAGATCATATAACTGGAACAATGACTCGTGGCTGGCGATTGGAAATGGAAGAACCAGCTATATTAGGACGAGTGGCTGTCAATGGTAAAGACCAATTTATCACTCGTTTGGAAGAAAATTCCAATACTGGCGTTGAAGTACGACGTGGCCAAATTGATTTGATTGCGGATAGTCGATTAGAAAATGAATTAAGTCAACTGCCGGCTATTGGTTGGGACCATGATTTCAAAAAAGTAAGTGCTGTTTTACATTTACCACCCGGTTGGCGATTATGGGGAGCTACAGGAGTTGATTATATCCCAAGTACTTGGTTAAAACGCTGGACTTTGTTGGATTTATTTATCGTATTGATCATGGCAGTGGCAGTGAGCAAATTATGGCATTGGCGATGGGGAGTTTTGACTCTTGTAACCATGATATTAATTTACCATGAAACTAAAGCTCCACATTGGGTTTGGTTACATATAATTGTTTCTTTAGCTTTATTAAAAGTTTTACCAAGTTTAGGTAATTTCACTCGTTTTATTCGTCTTTATCGTGATATAAGTTTAATCGGTTTATTAATTATCGTATTGCCATTTATGATGCAGCAAGTGCGGCAAAGTATTTATCCACAGTTAGAACGAGCTCATACAAACTTAGAACAAAACCAATCCTATCCTCAAGCTCCAGTTGCTAAATCAGCTCGTGAAGAGGTTCAAATGGCATCTAAAGGAGCCATGTTAAAAGATAATCTTGAGCTTTCTTCAAGTTCATATTACCAACAAAAATCACGTAAAAAATTATTACAAATCGATCCTAATGCTCAGGTTCAAACTGGACCGGGATTACCAAAATGGAAATGGCGAGATATAAATATGCGTTGGAGTGGGCCGGTACAACAAAATCAATCGGTACAATTATGGTTATTATCGCCAACAACAAACAGCATTTTAGGAGTTATACGGGTTATGTTATTAACTATATTAACTATTTTCTTCCTATGGATAGCATGGGGAGCTAAAACTAAATTTAAGTTTAATTTCAGAAGATTCGGTAGTATGGCAGTTTTAATATTAATGGCTGGTTTATTGTTGCCAATGACAAGCCAAGCTGAAGATTATACTGATGAAGTTGGTAATTTATTAACTGGTATGGAAGAAGATATATCGGAAGAGCAGGAAGAGGAAGAAATGACTGAAATTTTTGATAAATCTAATTCCGTTTCAGGTGACTCCAATAAATCAGATAAAGTCAAAGGTGTAGTTATAAATGATTTTCCTCCCCAATTTATTTTAGATGAATTACGAAAACGTCTGTCTAAACCACCAGAATGTTTACCATATTGTGCTAGTTTGCCACGTTTATCATTAGAATTGCAACCAGCTCAATTAAATATTCGAATGGAAATACACAGCTTAACAAATACTGCCATTCCATTGCCGGGTACGGCTAAACAGTGGTTGCCAGAACAAGTGTGGATAAATGGTAAATCAGCTAAGGGACTACTAAGGGATAATCAGGGGCAATTATGGTTAGATGTTGAGCAAGGTATTCACCAAATTCAAATAACTGGTACTTTACCAAAACGTAACACAATTCAATTATCTTTGCCATTAAAACCCCGTTCTGTCACTGTTACAACAAATAATGGCTGGAAAATTGAAGGTTTGCACGAAAATGGTGTTGTTGATAAACAATTACAATTTACTCGTGAACAGGATGACAATTTAGCTGAATTAGAAATGGGAGAGTTACCACCGTTTATTCAGATTGAACGGACCTTATTGTTAGGTTTGGAATGGCAAATATTAACTAGAATTGTACGTAAAACATTAGGTAGTGCAATTGTATTAGAAGTCCCGTTATTAAAAGGTGAGTCTGTAACCAGCGAAGGAATCAGATTAGCTAATGGTAAAGCTAAAATAAATTTATCTCCTAATCAACGAGAAATAAGTTGGAATTCTATATTTGATAAGCAGGAAGAGATAACTTTGATTGCTGCTGATAATGATTTTAGTAATGAAGTATGGCGGTTGGATGCAAGTGCAATATGGCATGTTGAAATTGAAGGTATTCCAGTTATTCATCATCAAAATGAAGGGCGTTGGTTACCTGAATGGCGACCTTGGCCAAATGAAAAAATCACTTTACATTTAAGTCGCCCAGAAGGTGTTGGCGGACAGGTGATGACTATTGATCGTAGTGAATTGATTATTAATCCCGGTCAACGTACTACTGATAATCTTTTATCGTTGGATTTACGCAGTAGTCGTGGAATGCAGCATAAATTAACCTTGCCAGAAGATAGCATTTTACAATTGGTTAAAATAAATGATGTGGTTCAACCAGTTAGACAGGATGGAAATTCAGTTACTTTGCCAATTAATCCGGGTAGTCAAAAAATTGAGTTACGTTATCAACAATCGATTGGTATGGCTAATAATTTCAAAACTTCTCAGGTTGATTTAGGTATAGATAGTGTCAACACTAATATTAAAATCAACATGCCTAGTGAAAGATGGATATTGTTTACTGGTGGTGGTTTAGTGGGACCGGCAGTCATGGTTTGGGGATTTTTAATTGTTATTGCTTTAGCAGCAGTCGGTTTGGGTAGAGTCACTTTAACGCCATTAAATACTTTGCATTGGTTACTGTTGGGAGTGGTATTGAGTCAAGTGCATGTTGTAGCATTATTAACTGTAGTTGGTTGGTTTATGGCCTTGGGTTTACGACAGAAAATGACTCAGGAAAATGCTTCAATATGGAAATTTAACCTAACTCAAATAAGTTTGATTTTATTAACTTTAATTACTGTAGGTATTATGTTAGCGGCTATTGAACAAGGTTTATTAGGTCATCCAGATATGCATATCGCCGGTAATGGTTCTAGTGCCGATTATTTAAAATGGTATGAAGATCGTACTGAGGGAATTTTGCCACAAGTATGGGTATTTTCATTATCTATGTGGGTGTATAGAATAGCTATGTTATTATGGGCTTTATGGTTATCTTTTGCTTTAGTGCGTTGGTTCCGTTGGGGATGGGAATGTTTTAGCAGTGATGGTTTATGGAAAGAATCTAGCAAGAAAATTCGCTTTAGAGAATCGGCTCCGATAAAAAATCAGTGATTTTAAGAAATTGATTAGTTCACGGAATATGGATGTTCCGTGAATATCATGAAATTTCTGCGAAATTCCTTCGCACAATATTAGTTCCTAATTGGTTTGCATCCACCTGACATATTAGCTTTTGGAACATTTTTGATATTTGTCAAAGATATAACTGGCTTAGGTTTGGATAAAAGTAACCCACTTGGTAACAAGTCTCCTACTTCATTTGCAGAACCTTCACTTGCGATCAGATTAAAACTACTTGTGTTTTCAGAAAGTCGGGAACTGCACGGTGATTTTAATTCATTATCGGCACTAACAAATTCTTTGGGTAAAATCATGAATTTGTCACTGACATCTGTGTCTGGAGAGCTAATTGTTATTTTGCCATCGGTTCCTTTCTTTGAAGAGGCATCTATATTACTTTTATTTTCACGAATAATGGAATCATAAACGCTAGTCGTGATGATATTTATTTCTCCACCATCTCCTCCGTAAGCTGTAGCCGATATTTTTCCGTTGTGATCTAATAAGACAAATTTAGAATTAAAAGACATATTTCCAGCATCACCGTCTTTTTTAGACACTTTAGTAGCAATTTCACTATCTTTATCTACATAAAGTAAATCACCAGTATTAATTGTCATTCCACCACCACCGGATATTTTGGAATCAGTGGTAATTTTTGCGTCATTAGTTAAAAAAATACCATCTTTTACTTTAATATCAATACTTCCAGCTTCCCCTCCACCAGAACTAGCAGTTGAAATAGTACCTTTGTCATCCATAACTAACTTTTGAGTATTCAGAGTTATACTACCACTTGCCCCGGATGAATCGCTTTCACTGGTTGAACTGGCGTAGATTCCGCTGGTTGATTGATTATAATTAGTTGGGATTAAACCTTTATCAAATTCTTCTAAATATGCAGATTGACTTGATGATTGTTTTTTTAATTGTATATGTGATGAATCACCAATAATTGTAGTGATACCATTTATATTTATTTCAATATCACCACTTTTAGCATTATTATTGGTATTATTCTCAATGACACCACCATCTTTAATAATTAAATCATTAGCATTTAAAATAATCTTACCTGCATGACCAGCATTGTTATTCACACCATGACTACGAGCATAAATTCCTGAACCAAATCCATCTTCATCTTCTCCGTAAGGATTTACCCCTGAAATTTCCACTTTACCTTTAACATCAATATTAATTGTACCAGCATCATCACTTTTCATTTTCTCAGGTGCAATGGAGCTTACAGCAATGCTAGCTCCATCTTTGATTAGGAGTTGACCTGTTTCTATGCTGATATTACCACCTTTACCACCAGTAAAATTTTTGTTTTTGGGGTTAGAAGCAGAAATTATTGTGGTTCTCCAACCATATTTTTCAGTACCAATCATAGTAATTTTCCCTCTAGCTGTAATCTTTATATTTCCTGCATTACCTGAAACTTTAGATGAGTTACTTAATTTAGCACCACTAGTCAATAATAGGTCTTTGGTTTCTAATAAAATATTACCAGAATTACCTTTACTTGTATTTGAAGAAATTATAATTTTACTATTTTCAATTTCTATTTTATTATCAACATAAATTTTTATATCACCTCCATTATTTCCATAAGTATAGGCATCAATGATAACCCCATTTTGTAAAAAAAATTGTTCTCCATTAATTATAATGTCATCACCATTACCACCATAGTTTCTATTAGAAATTTGAAGTTTATCTTTAAGTAATATATTTTTAGCTTTTAGTAAAATCTTACCACTATCACCTAAATTTGTTAAATTTACATCATTCTTGCTATTACCAGAACGAGAATAAATATAACTATTTCCTTCTAATTTTCCTCTATTTCCACCAATAATATTAATAGATTCTTTAGCTTGTAAATAAATATTTGTACTTTTACCATTACTTATAGTACCTCCATTTATAACGGGTTTGTCTAATGTTAAATTATTAGAATATATGTCAACAATTCCACCATTTTTATTACCTAAAGTTTTAGATTCAATCGTACTATTATCAATGATAAATTTTTCACTACGGATAAAAACATTACCACCACCATCGCCACTGGTTCGCAGTAATGATTTTTCTTTAATATATATATTAGCTAATTGATCAAATAATGACACATCTACAAAATTTTTATCTAATTTCACTTCACCTTGAGAATCAACACTAACCAAATTAATCTGTCCATAAGGGGCAAAAAGTACTGGTAAGTTATGGAATTCTGAGTCTGATTTAAAGAATGTGCCATTTTTTATTTCAATATTCCCACCAATTAATGATAAAGCTTTTCCCTCTTGTACCATCAATCCAGTTGTTTTATTTTCCCAGCTTTGATCAACTTCACCATATCCTTGAATTGAAATAGGTGCTACTTGGCTATCAAAAAAACCAAATGCTTCAACCGGTGCAATGGTTAGAATAGTATTATCAGGATTTATAGCATTAAATTGTCCTTGTTCACCTAAACTTAAATAATGAGCAGTGCTGGCATGGAAAGAACCTTTCACATCCAATTGTGCATTAGGTCCAAATACAATTCCATTTGGATTAAGAAAATACATATCAGCATTAGGGATTTTTGAACGAATCATTCCATCAATATTGGAAGAGTTGCCACCGGTAACACGACTAATGATATTTTGAATATTATTTGGTCCAGAAAAAATAGCACTTTCATGTTTATTTAAATTAAAGTATCTAAAACTATGAAATAAATTATTTCCATGTTGTTGTCCAAAATCAGCCCTTATAAGATAATTTGGGCCTGATAATACATTATTATTTCCTAAACTACCGTCTAAAGTAACTTCTGCTGAAGCATACATACCAATAGTTAATATATATATGTGTATAATGAATAATAAAATTTTGTACATGTTATTTCTCCGTTAAGAATATCCTACAATAAATCATTTTTATATTTTATCTAACTATTAATATAAATCCAATATTTATTTAATTTTAAAAATTAAGATTGTATACTGGCACAATTAGAACTTTTTTGAAGTCCAAAGCTTTAGCTTTGATATTAATAAACCTAAAGGTTTGAACTCAATTTTTATTTGAAAATTAAAATCTCATATTCTGCCGTAGTAATGATTTATTAAGATTTTATTCTGAAAATTCTATAATTCTGTTAATCCTGATTCTGACAATTAAAATTAATAAAAATATCTCATACAAAATTAAGATTTAAAAAATATTGACAAATTATTTTGATTTTGACTATAATTAATGTAAGATGAATTTTATTTTAAATAATATAGCGTAGGAATAAGTTTATGAACAGTTTTAGAAAATGTATTAGTATATTAGTTGGGCTTGGACTATTTTTAGGTATGTCACTTGTTCAAGCAAATGATGCGAAACAATCGAATGTGCAGTATCTAAATATTACAGATTGTGGTTTTTCCAATTTAGATGTATTAGATTTTTCTTCATCAACCAAATCAAAAAAACTTATTGGTAATATTTTTAAACCGCCAGTAATAATAAATGGTAGTTGTGATGATAATGATGATTGTACCTCCCCTCAAACGTGTAGTGGTGGTACATGTAGTTGAATGAGCAAAATTACGTGACACCCTGTGTCACGGTCACACCTCACTTCAACCGATAAGTAATCCCCATAAACAAAGCCTTCTCCAGCTCATCATTCCCATTCCCATCAACCCCATCCTTAACCTGAGTCAATTTAACCGTAAAATCCACACTAGTTCCATTAGAAAGATAATAATGAAATATCGAACTAAGTTGATTAGCCAAGATTTCACCATCAACATATTCAATTACACTATTATTAAAAGACTGCGACATAGTATAATTCGAAAAATAATCAAAGTTCCAAGTATTTTCCCAATCAAATCGATGCGATACCTCATAAATAAAAGATAATTCATTTTTTAACTGATGACCAATATTATCATCAATAATAGCTGAATATTTAACTAAATTATTGAATTGAAATTTATGACTCATTGGCAAAGCATATTCAAAAGAAAAATCTAAAGAAGAAATATTCTCACTGCCATCATAATTAGAAGCAACGTACCCAATACCAGTTTTAACCAACCAGCCATATTCACGAACAGTTATACGTTTTTTGGCCAAAATTTCGTTTATTTTAATGATACTTATGGCACTTAGACTAGTTTTTATTATCTCAGCCTCTTGCAATACAGTTTCTATCCGTTTTATATCTCCTCCCTCTCGAACTATTTCTGCTAATTCCAAATAGGTATTATCATTTACCTTTTTAGAAATAACACCAAGTTCTTTCAATTTTGATATAAAACGCGTAACATTAACCAAAGGAGTTGCATTAGTTATTCGACCATAACCAACACCAACACCCATTTTTGCATATGGGTCATCAGTTTCTTTAGCTAATAATTTACGATAACCTAAATCAATAGAACCATATCTCAAAAAATTAGTATTAGTAAAATATTTATTAACATCAGTATTAATAGTAGAATCATGATTTTTTTCAGTAGATGAACCTTCAGTGCCTTCTCGTTTAATATAAACCTTACCATTAAAATCGAAATTCCAAACAAACGGTAAAGTTCTATAATGAGTCTCATATTTACCGGAGGCATTTCCTCTAAAACTAGTCTGAGCTTCATTTCCAGAGCTTAAATCAAAATCTCCTTTGATGTATGCCTCATCATAAAAACTGTCAGGATTTTTGTAATCAGAAAATTCAATTGCTTCAATTGCAACTGGTATTGTTAATAAATATAATAAACCAATTTTAGTCAATGCATTCATAAATTAATTATTTGCTTTTTAAATAAGGTATTTATAATTGGAAAATGAAGGTAATTATTATGATAATTTGGTTAAATTAACACAAGTTATAAAAAGACAAATAGTTACCATGAATGAGATTAACATACTCAATAAATTAAGACAACATTTTACAAGCTGCTGTCAGATTCGCTCGCAACTTTGATTAGTATGGGGAAGATGAAGCGGCATTTCTTGAAATTTTGAACAAGTTCAGAGTTAAGTCATGGTAGGCGGAATAGCTTTGTGCAGAATTGCCTGATGAGACCGGACGTGCCGGCAACTTAAATATGGACGGTTCCGTGAACATCATGAAATCTCTGCGAAACTCCTTTTTAGAACGTTCAATAATTTGTTTCAGGATTACCGTTATTTCATGCACATCATCCCTAACTTAAAAATAAATGATAAGCAGAATTATCATTTTCATTCCAATGTTGATAGCCAATATTATCTAAAAAATCTTGAAATTCATCTAATTGAGAATCTGGAACCTGAATACCTATCAATACTCGTCCATAAGCGGAACCATGATTGCGATAATGAAATAAACTGATATTCCAACGTTCGCCAATATTAGTCAAAAAATGTAACAATGCCCCCGGTCGCTCAGGAAATTCAAACCGATACAAACGCTCATCTGTCAATAACGGAGCATGTCCACCAACCAAATGTCTAATATGAGTTTTAACCATCTCATTATCAGTCATATCAACTACAGAATAGCCTTTATCACGTAACTTGACGACTAATTTATCCTTCTCCTCAAAACCTTTAGATAAACGTAATCCAGCAAAAACATGAGCTTCTTTATTATTATCATAACGATAACTAAACTCAGTAATAAAATGTTGCCCAATAGTGTGACAAAATTTCCGAAAACTACCCGGCTGCTCAGGAATTGCGACAGCTATCAAAGCCTCACGTTGCTCTCCAATTTCTGCTCGTTCCACCACATATCCTAAACGGTCAAGATTCATATTGGCACCGCTAGTTATAGTTACCAGATTACAACCACTGCATTTTTCTCTAGCAATATACTGTTTTAAACCAGCTAATCCCAAAGCTCCAGCCGGTTCAGTCACAACACGAGTTTCATCAAAAATATCTCTTATCGCTGCACAAATCTCATCAGTACTGGCCAATAACACTTCATCAACATATAATTTTGCCAACTCAAACGGCAATTTCCCCACTTGTCGCACCGCCACACCGTCAGCAAAGATACCTACTTGGTCAAGAGTCACTCTTTCACCAGCTTGCATAGCAGAATATAAGCAAGCAGCATCTTCTGGTTCAACTCCTATGATTTTGACTTCGGGACGTAAATATTTGATATATGCAGCTATACCAGCAATCAGACCACCACCACCAACCGGAATAAAAATGGCTCCTATTTCTCCAGTATGCTGTTGCAAAATTTCCATACCAATGGTTCCCTGACCAGCAATAACTTCCATATCATCATAGGGATGCACATAAGTTAAACATCTCTGTTTAACTAGCTGTTGAGCATATTTACTTGCATCATCGTAAGTTGTGCCATGCAAAATAACTTCAGCCTTTCGGTCTTGGACTGCTAACACCTTGATTTCTGGTGTAGTTTTTGGCATTACGATAGTTGCTGGGATTCCTAATTTCATTGCCGACAATGCTACTCCTTGAGCATGATTACCAGCCGATGCAGCTATCACTCCTTTTGCCAACACGTCTTTAGGTAAACTAGAAATTTTGTTATAAGCACCACGTAATTTAAATGAAAATACTGGCTGCATATCTTCCCGTTTAATCCAAATATTATTATCAAAACGTTTGGAAAGATTAGTTGCATAGTCAAGCCGAGTTTTTTTCGCAACGTCATAAACACGAGCTTGGAGGATTTTTTTTATATAGGTGCTTTCCATATTCATATTATTTTAATAAGGATTTTTTTTAAGTCACAGATTTCATACAATTTAATAACTGATATGATATGCATGATTAATTGTGAATGGTTAACTGTAAATTATTAATTGTTAATTAAAGTCAAAATCATTAATAATTAACCATTTTTCATTCACCAATTCACAATTAAATAGTATATTTCTGGTAAATCACGAACACCTATGGAGGTATTGATTTATTCTAAGAGTTTTTTGCAGCCAGTTTCTCACTGTCAAATTTAATTTTGGTCCAATAACTTCCAAAACTTTGCTATGATATTTTTGCAACCAATCAATTTCAAATTCAGTTAGTAGATCGAAATTTACTAATTTAAGGTCAATAGGTACTAATGTCAGAGTTTCAAAACCTAATTGCTCCCCTTTTTCAACAACTAATAGCAAATTTTCAATCCGAATTCCAAAACTACCTTCTTTATAATAACCCGGCTCATTAGATAAAATCATACCCGGTTGTAAAGCAGTTTTATTTGGTCGGGTGGATATGTTTTGTGGACCTTCGTGAACAGAAAGAAAACTACCTACTCCATGTCCAGTTCCATGATCATAGTCTAATCCGGCTTGCCACAAGGCATGTCTTGCTAATATGTCTAATTGAGAGCCAGTGGTTCCAGGCGGAAAACGGCAAGTTGCAACATTAATATGACCTTTTAAAACCAGAGTAAAACATTGTTTTTGTTCAGCAGTTGGAGGATCAATAGCAATAGTTCTAGTTACATCGGTAGTTCCATGCAAATATTGTCCGCCAGAATCTACCAAATATAATGAATGTAATTGCTTATTACTTTGTTCAGTGGCTTGATAATGGACAATAGCAGCATTAGAACCAGTTGCAGAAATGGTATCAAAACTCAAATCATGTAATTTACTGTCTTCTCTACGAAATTGCTCTAAACGTTGTGCTGCTTGAATTTCATCAGTATCGTTGGTATCTAACCAATGTAAAAATTTAGTAACTGCAATTCCATCCAATATGTGAGCCTGTTTGGAACCAAAAATTTCAGTTTTATTTTTACAAGCCTTGGATAAAACACATGGATCAGTTCCTTCTACTATTGTGTTAAGTTGATTAACAATCCAAGTTGCAGTCCGTTTTGGATCAACTAATATCAATTGTTTCGTTAGTTTTTTTAATGCTGGACCGAAATCAGTTAGAGAGTTAATATTAATTTCCGTCCCTAAATGTTCCAATAACTCAGCATCTATTTCACGAGGAATAATGAATAAATCAGTTGTACCAGTAGCATAAAGAATTGCAAAACTAAGTGGAACTGGAACTCTAGGTATATCACCACCACGAATGTTTAACAGCCATGCTATTGAGTCAGAAGCTGTTAATATAGCTGCAAAAATTTTCCTATTAGCTAGGTCTTTAGCTATGTGATGACGTTTAGATTGGCTAGTCTCTCCGCTATAACAAATAGAATGAGCTACAATGAGTTCCGCTGGAGGAGAAGGACGTTTATCTTGCCAAATTTTATCAATTGGATTATTTTCACAAGCGATTAATTGGCTACCAACTATTTCGGCAGAACGTTGTAATGGCTTTAATTCTGCTGGAGTATGTAACCAAGGATCATAGCCAATTTTACTAACTGGTTGCTTTAATAACCATTTTTTAGGTGGACAATGTTTTGAATTATAAGGTTTAAAATGTTTGGTTTGTTTTTGTACTGCTAATGTATAACGTCCATCTACAAATATTGCTGATTCACTATGATTAACAATAGCTAAACCGGCACTACCAGTAAAACCGGTTAACCATTCTAATCTACGTGCATAAGGAGGTATATATTCACCTTGATATTCGTCAGTATGGGGGATTAAAAAACCATCTAAATCAAGTTTTTTTAACTCAATTTGTAAAGTTTGTAAACGAGTTAAACTCATAAATTAAATATCTTAAAAATCCTCATTCTTAAAGCTATCTCGCTTTAATTTAATAGTAAATGAAATGCCGTCTGAATCTCGATTTTCTACATTTACCGAACCACCTAATAATGTAATGATATGTTTAGCATTTGCAGCAGCAGTACCGGGATATCTACCGGGAATAACTTTATGTTCTAAAGTGGGTATTGCAAAAAAATCTGGTAGTTCTTCTTCTGGAATAATACGACCAGTGGCGTGGATACCTACAACAATTTCATCTTTTAACGGTTCACAAGAGAATTCTACAAAATTACCCGAGGAAAATTTAACTGCAATTTTTAAAATATCTGTTAGTGCATTAGTACAAAACTCTTTTTGCTTCAAAGTATTTTCATCATCAACATTCAAATTAGCTGGAACAATTGGTAGTTCTATGTCATCACCTACAATAGTTATTGGTTCCAACATTTCAGAATCTAAATTTTTAGGCAATGGACCTATCTTAACATTTCTTGAGTCAGCAAATTCTTTATTCAAATTAATTGCGTTTTTTAAAATTTCCTGCACAGATTTAATTTCAAACGCTCGCATAACTGTATTTGAGTCAATCTTTGTAGATTGTTTGAATAAATCATTGACTTCGTCTAATGGATTTTTGACCGTTTTTTTAAATAAATCTTGTATAGAATTGTGAAATCCGTAATAGATTAGTTTGAGTGCTTCTCCTTTTGCTTTAACAAGCATTTCTAATTTTTCATTAGTCTCAGCAAGCTCTCTGGTTTTTTCTTGTACTTGTTTTTCTAACTGCGATTTAGCTTCCTCAATTTGTCGTCGATAATCTTCTTCCTTATCATGCCAGAATTTTTTCTCTAAACATGAAGTTATTTTAGCCCGTAACAATATTGGTTTAAAAGGCTTAGTTAGGTAATCTTGAGCTCCCATTTTAATACAATTGACAGCACTGTCTACATCATCTAATGCCGTGATCATAATGACCGGAATATGTCGTAGAGAAACAGTATCTTCAATATGACTTAATACTTCATAGCCATCTACGTTTGGCATCATTATATCTAGCAAAACCAAGTCAACTTGATGTTCTTTAAGTTTTTCAAAAGCAATTAAACCATCTTCAGCTAGTATAAACGTATGCCCAAGCCTTTTTACTAAGCGAGACAGAACGATACGATTATCTTCTATATCATCAACAATTAAAATATTAGCAGGATTTTGGATCATTTTTTAGCTCACTTTCAGTAATAAATTATATAGAAGTGATTCTCATAAGATATTTTTGACATTTATTTATATTATAAAGCATTTTTTCTGATTTGTTAATAGCTCAAAATATTTTGTTATTTTTTTCGTTCCCAACCTCCGAGTCTCATCGTTATACATAAATCAAAAATATCGAATGTAGATACCCTGTTGCTTATCAAGCTAAATGGTTAAAAAAACTAAAAATAGTTTGACAATAAAAAAACATATATTGATGAGTTTCGCAGAAATTTCATGATGTCCCCGGAACGTCCATGTCCCGTTGACTAATCAATTTTTCAGCGAAACCGGTTATAATTGCCCCGACACGTCCGGTCTCATCGGGCGATTCCGCACTGAAGCAGCTCCATCCCACCGACTCCCCCATGACTTAACGGTGAGCTTGTTCAAAATTTCAAGAAATGCACTCCCGCTTAACTATTTCTTCAAATTTAAGAACTCTCACCTAGTCGCGGACTACTCGACTTCGGCTTCGCCTCTCCATGTCTCGCAGCGTTGGAAAAAAATCCAAGTATTTCTGAATTGGTAAAATAAATTACCTTCACTAAAAAAACCTGAAAACCATGTAATAATAGGAATGTTACTATATAATGATAAGTTGACGCAGAGAGCATTTTAATTAATTTGATTCCATAGGTTCCACCTATGGGTATCCAAGTGTGAACCCCGTTGAGGTTGTTTTAACTATCATGAAAGGATTGAATGTGAATAGCCACCGATGAAATCGGTGGAATATAAAAGCTTTCGGCATTAGCTCAGTTAACAAGTATCATAGGTGTTCGGGATAATTTTAAATACTTGATTTAACATATATTTGATGTAGGGTATATAAGTGATAACGTCATACACCAAAATTATGAAGGTGGATAGAAGTTAAAGTGGAAATCCACCAAATGCCACCCAACCCACAATACCTTCACCAAATAGATAGTTATTTCGGGAATGGAGCAAAGCGGATTCCCCGAAACTCTTATATTACTTGGGTTTCAGGAAATCGTTCCTCATTCCAGAAACAACGAATTCTGACATTGGCAAAGGTATTTGTTAATGGATTATTGTTGGTTGTGGTGGATTTACGCTTCACCCTACATAAAATCAAGTACTTAAATACTTGTGTATAACGATGAGATATGTTAATTTTAGGAAATCCTCTTCGCTCCATTCCCGAAACAAATATCCAATTTGTTTATACACGTTGTTAAATGTACAATAACCTTTATGCAACCTCCAAAAATAAACAAAATTCAACGTGGTGAGTTATTAGTAGCCATCATAAACACTCCAATTGATTTAGCTATTGCCCGTGAACAACATTGGTATCGTATTCCAATCAGCAGCGTAACAAAATTGCTAAAAAACCGTTGGCCTCCGCGTTGGTTGGCTTTTTATCAACCCAAAATTTTTGGACCAGAAGCCTATGCTATTAACTATTATGCCAAAATTACTGATATTCGCACGGCTGAACGATGGCAATTATTCCCTAATCAACCACCTGACAAAAAAAGTAATCAACGTTATTATCAAATATTTATTAGTACCTTACAAAAATTACCAAAGCCTATTTTAAGCCGTCGCTTGCGTAGAATGGTTTTTATTCCAACTACTTGGGAAAAATTCATTAAAGCTGTTGAAATAAATGACCTTTATGATGATAGCCCCCTTGAAGATCGTTTATGGGCTGAGTTCAAGCATCAACAAATCCAAGCAGAGCGACAGGAATTAGTTAAAGTTGATCGGAAAAATTTTTTTTTAGACTTTGCTATTTACTGTGCCAAAGGTAAAATAGATGTAGAAGTGAACGGTGACACATATCATGCAAATCCACCCAAAGCTGCTCAAGATAATCGCAGAAACAATGCTTTAACATCAAAAGGTTGGCATGTTTTACGTCTTAGCACACCTCAAGTTCAAGAGGAAATGGCCGAATATAGTATACCAACTATTATTAATACAATTAATCAGTTTGGTGGTATTGAAGAAGGAAAACTTCTACCTCATAAAATTGATTTAGATGAATCTGGTGGTTCTCAAATAGGGTTATTTGATTCAAAATAAGCTTGCCTCAAAACAAAGCCTAACTAATAGAAAAATGGCTAAGAAAGAGTTATGAAGACTAAATGATTACTATGATTATCAATCCATTTTTGTTACAATAAAAAATATAAATAGATTTAACTCAATCACAGCTTAATTAATTAACAGCAATAGAGGAACCAATATGGTCGGTGAGTTACGAAAACCAACTCCAATAACATTGGATACATTTTTACGTGGCATTTGGCATGAAAATCCAGTATTTGTCATGTTGTTAGGTATGTGTCCAGTATTAGCAGTTACCAACTCTGTAATTAACGCTTTAGCTATGGGTTTGGCTACTACATTTGTATTACTATGTTCAAGTGCTTTAGTTGCAATGCTACGTAATTTCATCCCCAAACAAGTTCGAATTGCTACTTACATTGTGATTATCGCAACCTTTGTTACAATGGTTGATTATATTATTCAAGCTATTAGCTTAGAACTTTATCATGCTTTAGGAGCTTTTATTCAACTTATTGTGGCTAATTGTATTATTTTAGGGCGAGCTGAAGCTTATGCATCTAGGCATACTATTTTAAAAACTTTAATTAACTCAATTGGTATGGGTATTGGTTTTACTATCGCTTTATTATGTTTAGGTGGAGTTCGAGAATTATTAGGTAATGGAACCTTTTTAGGTTTTGTTGTATTCGGAGAGAGTTTTCAACCTTGGGCAATAATGATTTTACCACCGGGTGGTTTTTTTGTATTAGGAGCTTGGCTATTATTATTTTCATGGCTTAAACAACTTAAAGAGCGTAGGAGAAATTTAAATGCAAGCTGATTCAGTTTATTTTATATTTTTAAATGCTTGTATTGTAAATAATTTTGTACTGGCATTATTTTTAGGAATCTGTCCATTTTTAGGTGTTTCCGGTAAATTACATACAGCATGGAATATGGGATTAGCAACTATGTTTGTGATGCTGGTCAGTTCTATCTGTGCATTTGTGATTAATCATTTTTTAGTTGAGTTTCAGTTAGAATTTTTACGATTAATTTGCTATATTGCAGTTATTGCTTCTGCGGTACAATTGGTAGAAATGACTATCAAAAAACTTAGCCCAAGTTTATTTAGAACTTTAGGGATATTTTTGCCATTAATAACAACTAATTGTGCTATTTTAGGTTTGGCTTTATTTCAAACTCTGAAAGAATACAGCTTTGTTCAGTGTCTAGCTTACAGTTTAGGTGCTGGAACTGGTTTTACTTTAGCTATTATGCTGATGGCTGGTTTACGAGAAAAATTAGATTTAGCTTATGTACCTAGCGTTAGCCAAGGTGCTGCTTTGAGTTTAATGTTGGCGGGTTTATTATCGCTGACTTTTATGGGATTTGCTGGTTTAGGAGGAGGTTAATGGTTACTACTTATTTAATAACTATAGGAATTATTTTAGTAATGCTATTTGGTTGGGTAGCGGTACAACATTTAGCTCGTAAATTTGCGGCTAAACACCCTGAGTTTGGTCCAGTACGTGATGAAGGTGGTGGTTGTGGTAGTTTTTGTGGTTGTATCGGAACTCGTTGTGCAAAAGAAGAAAAAAACTGATTGAGTTTCACAGAGATTTTATAGTGTTAACGAAACGTCCATGTTCCGTTAGCTATTCAATTTAAGTAGGTTAGGACTTACGCATTGACAAAATAATTATTTTATGAATTTATTAAAATACAAATAGTTACAAAAAATTACACCACTTGTATAATTTATATGGTTCTGTCATTCCCGTGAAAACGGGAATCTAGGAATTTTTGAGATCACTAGATTCCCACTTTCGTGGGAATGACAATTAATTGGTTTGTATTGTAATAAATATATGATTTTAATACAATTCACACTTTGTTATGTTTGTCAATGCGTAAGTCCTATAGGTTATCAAGGAACCTTGTACTCCAGAAAATAGAATATCCGGAGTTGCAAGGTCTCCTTGCTATTATTTTAAAAATCACATTCCAACTCACCTGGCATTATTTCAATACACAAATCATTCGGAGCTAGTTCAAAGAATAAGTCAAAAAATAGAATTTCATACACATCAGTACTGCGAGTTTTGCTCTTGGTTTCAATTGTAATCCCATATTTGATACTGCCATCTTCATTGAAATCTATATTTGGTTCAACTGGTTCAGAAACACGTTCATTTTTTATCGTAAAGTTGGGATGTACAAAATGTGGTTTACCTTGATATAATACAGAAAAAGTTCCATCAGAATTATAGACTGCTTGATCAATATTTTCAAATTTAAGAATTTCTTCAATAAATATATCTGGAGATAAAACTGTTGGTCTGATAGTTTGAGCTGTTCCATCGGAATATAAAATCTTCCTTGTTTTAACACGTACACCTCTACGCAATCCTTCATTATCACATTCCAACTCACCTGGCCTTATTTCTATACATAAATCATCTGGAAAAAATTCCTCTATAAATGGATCAAAAATAGCTACCAAATAGACATCAGTGCTGCGAGTTCGGTTAAAGGATTTCATCATAACATCACCACGTTTACCAATTTTTATCTTACTGCCCGTTGCTTCTGATAGTGCAATTGGACTTTTCGGAGCTGGAATAAATGGAATTTGGATCGCATTTGGTGTAGTGAGCTGATAAAATCCTCCAGTTCCAATTGATAATCCAACTGGTTCCTCTTGCAAATTGGCTTTACTTATATCATCAACATCAGGAATAAAACTGTAATTCATTTCTGGACTGTTAACTTGAAAAATTCCAGTCTCAGTTTGAGTTGGAGTAAAGGTACTTAAATTAGCTGTTATAAGTGTATCTGCTAGTTCATCTACCATTGGTGTTCCAGCTCCACCTAAACCAAATCCAGCATTTAAATCAACCATATCCTCTGGTAATTCGATTGCTGGTAAATCTGGAGTTGGTAAAGCACGTAAAGCTAATTTAGCCTTATCAGGAGCTGTTATAACTCCAGTTTCTAAATCAACTTGCCAGTCAGCCGGTACAAGTGATTCTACATCTGCCGGTGTTATTTTTTCACCATCAAAATTAGTAAATAACTTAGAAACATCTTGACTCTTCATATTTTGAAATTGTTCAGTATCAAGTGCATTCAAATTAGGTAGGGCGAATTGGTCAATCACTTCTGGAGAAAAACCAGCCATATTTTTTGATGTTAAGCCAGTTAATGAATTCACCAGCAGATAACTAAACTGTTCTTTTGTTATACCAGATAAACCATTTTTAGTAAATTCAGAAAGTTGGGATGATAATATAGCATTAACAGCTTCCATCGGAATATTGGCAGTATATTTTGCATCAAAAGTATTAAATGCTTTATCTTCTACTCCAATAACATCTCCACTATTCCAACGTAAAATTTGATTTAGAGAGATACAAAAATCTTGTGGTGTTGGATTGTCAAAGTTAGTTGGTGTTATTACTCCATCACCTAACGTCACTGTATTTGGGTCGTATTGTACAGTTGGAGTTAGACAAACGTGAGAAAGAATTGTACCCGACTCAATTTTACCATTACCAATTTTGGCTTGGCCATTTTCAGTACCATCAATTTCTCCTACTAAATCACAACCAATAATACTAGTACCATCAGTTAGTTGTACATTTTGAGTAACTCCATCAACAAGACATTTGATATGACCACCAACTTTGCCGCCAGTAATACTTGTATCATCAGCTAAATGAACATTAGAAATGATGCCATCCACTTGACTGTTATTGTTGATAATACCAGCTAATATACCACCATTGAGTTCGGTTCCAACAAAATCTACATCAGCAATAGTTCCTTCATTAGTTATATTACCGGTTAATTTACCACCGCTTAATGTTGTATTAGAAGCAATCGTTGAATTGGAGATAAGCCCTTTGTTTTCAACATTACCTTCAAATATAACATTACTTACACTTGCATTTTTTCCAATAACAGTATCATCGGTGAAAGTTTGTCCTCCAATGTTGAAAGAACCGGATATATTGCCGCCAGTAGGTAAGGGTGCAATAAAAATTTCTGAAGAGCTAGGGTCGATTGCAATATCACCATCATCAGTACAGGTGCTGGTTATCGTACTTGCTGTTACTACTGTTGAATCACCAGTTGCATTGCTTGCTTTCACAGAATAATTGTAAGTAGTACCACAGGTTAAACCAGTATCATTATAACTAGTTATATTTGCTTCAGTTGTTTGAATAACAACACCGTCACGCTCAATTTTAAAACCAGTTTCATCGTTGCTGTTATCAGTCCAAGAGAGATTTATTTGAGTTTGGGAAATAGCTGTTGCATTAAAATCAGTTGGTGGAATTGGAGATGTGGCACATGCCATAGTTGTCGTACTTGCTGAATTATCAGTAGAATCACCAGTTGCATTAGTTGCTTTCACAGAATAATTATAAGTAGTATCACAGGTTAAGTCGATATCATTATAACTTGTTGCATTTGCTTCAGTTGTTTGAATAACAACACCATCACGTTCAACCTTAAAACCAGTTTCATCGTTGCTGTTGTCAGTCCAAGAAAGATTTATTTGGGTTTGAGAAATAGCTGTTGCATTCAAAACGGTTGGTGGAATTAGAGCATTATTTGGCAGTGACTCATTTACGGTTATCGTAAAACTTTGGTCAACATTCACTGTACCATCACTCACTTGCAAAGTTAAATTATGGATTCCAGATTCAGTTGCCGTACCAGTTAAAGTAGCTGTATCATCACCGTTATCAGTTAAACTTAACCAAGTTGGTAACGTTGGTGCAGTGATTGTTAGAGTATCATCTGTATCAGCATCATTAGTAATAATATCATAGGTGTAAAGGGTATCCTTATCAACGGAAGTTATAGCTGTGCTGGTAAAAGTTGGAGAACTATCATCTGAGGCATAGAATGTCCCGTTGGTGAAACCTGAAGTAGACCATTTACACGAATAATACCCAGCACCATCAGTATTTTTGAAATAATACGTAGTCCCAGCAACCATAGAAGATGGGATGTTATCATCACATATTTTGTCGTTGGCATCTTGACATTGAGTTACATGAGCTTGATTTTTTAGTGAAGACGTAGCAATAACATACTCAACTTCTGATATAACAATAGTATTATAATCTGTGTTTTGAGAGTCATCTGTACATATACAAACCGCAGAAATCTCACCAGTACTGTCCTCATTCGTAATATCATTTAATGTTACCACATCATTACAGTCATGTCCTTCACCAAGAACAGTGATAGTAAAACTTTGGTCAACATTCACTGTACCATCACTCACTTGCAAAGTTACATTATGGGTTCCAGATTCAGTTGCCGTACCAGTTAAAGTGGCTGTACCATCGCTATTATCAGTTAAACTTAACCAAGTTGGTAGCGTTAGAGCGGTTATTGTTAGAGTATCATCTGTATCAGCATCATTAGTGGTAATATCATAAGTGTAAAGGGTATCTTGATTGATAGAAGTTATAGCCGTGCTGGTAAACGTTGGGGCATTATTAATATCAAATTGTTGCTGGATATTTGTTGCAGCTTCGTAACATGTATTACCACTTTGAGATGCAGTAATAATACAACTTCCACCTCCAGTGAGAGTAACAGAAGTATCTGATATTGTACAGTTTCCACTTGCATTGAAACTGACACTTAATCCTGAAGAAGCGGTTGCACTAATGGAAAATGGAGGATCACTTTCATTTTTATTTGATAGTGAGTTGAAAGTAATTGTTTGATTACCTTTGTTGATAGTAAAAGCTTGTGATTCACTTGCGGCTACATAATCACTTGTTCCAGATTGCGAAGCAGTTATAGTACAACTACCAGTATCAGTAGTGGTAACTTCATTGCTAGAGACTGTACAACTACCACTAGAACTGTAACTTACATCTAATCCTCTATTTGAACTGGCATTTACATCAAAGGATTCTCCACAAGTTTGATCTACCAATGCATCAAAGTTAATTGTTTGGCTGGCATCGTTAATTGTGATACTTTCAAGCCCGGCACTACCGTCATTTGGAGCATCTACAGCACTATATACGTGGACAATTGTATCAGTATCTGCTGGCACAATAATTTGATTGCCAAATATGTGGGAGACATTATCATTACTACCACTGGCAAAAGTATTATTTGTTGAAGTACCTATATCAATAAAACTTTCATCACCATCATCCCATGAATCCGTTACGTAACTTATTAATTTAACGGGAGAACTGAACTTCAATTTGTATTCATCAATAGACGTAAAGCCACCATCACAACCATAAGTAGTTTCGTCGGGTTCCATCCATAAACCATCAGACAAATCATCACGAAAATCTCTACTTATTCCTCCACATTTGGGAGAAGAAATGGTCATAGTTATATCATCATTAGTCACACTCCAGCTAGTACCAAATACATCGCCAAAAGTGAAAGTAGTAGCAAAAACAGGTAAAGAAAATGCCAATAATATCATCGTAGCCAAGTAATGGGATACATTATGTAAAATTATCTTGATTTTCATTTTTAACCGAAGTTTGTATTTAAACAATAGCATGATCGTCCTCATTATTATGATTTAAGTATCTGTTAAATAAAGCTTAGTAAACTAGTTAAATTGCCAATTTCTGTTGGTATTGAACCGTTTATTCCATCAGAGTTTAAATTCAATCCTGTAACATTTGAACCACTGCAACTAACTCCACTCTAAACAAGGTGTATTAGTTACATTCCAATTAACCCCATCCGTACTATTATACAAAGCCACTTAAAGCCTCGCATTGTGTTTGAGAAGTATCTCCTTGAACAACACAATCCGTAGCTGCATAAGCCGGTGTATAACCAAATATCAGCAAAAAACATAAATATTTAATAGTTTTATTCTCTTTATTAAAGGTCTGCTTACAAATAAAAAATTTACACATTATAATTGTCAATATAATACTTGATTTTTAGTATACAATTATTTTATCAAAAAAAATATGATTATAATACTCGAAACTTAACTTAATATAACACACTACGAGTTTGTCGAACTTGAAAATATTTGATAATTAATGGTTTTATACTTGGCAAATTATATACCATACTATGCAATGAAGAATTAAATATCTTAATTTTTTCTCGTTTCCACTCGCCTGAGCAAGCATAGCAAGCGTTGGACGTGCTGAACGAAGGGAACACCAATCATTTATAAACCAAAGATATGCTTCGTTGCCATTAAATTAAGGATAAGTTATTGTGTGATATAATTAATATTATAATATAAAAAACTGGTAGTCCTGCAATATGTAGTGTTAAACCTACTAGGTTTTTTAAGGCTATCACTACTTTCTATAGGGTTACCAAATTATTACCGTTAAAACCTCTCCATGTCTCGCAGCGTATGTTTAAAAATATATTGAAAATCCTGATTATTATCACAATAGTTCTTTTTTTGACATATCAATATGCAATTAAAATTGAGCCAAAATGGTTAACCACAGAGCATGTTAAAATTCCCATTAAAAATTTGCCAAGTGGTTTAAAAGGCTTCAAAATTGTGCAATTGAGTGATTTACATTATTATCCTCATACTCCCCTCTCTCTGATACAAAAAGCGGTTAAACGGGTTAATAATTTAAAACCAGATATCATAGCGTTAACTGGTGATTATATTGATAGGGAAGCTGAACCAATTTTAAGATTAATGCCGATATTGGCTAAACTTAAAGCCAAATATGGTGTGTTTGCTATACAAGGAAATCATGATAATTCAAAGATAGTTAAAACAGCTTTATCAGAAACAAGCAATATTTCCTTATTGCTCAATCAAGGAGTCAATTTAAATGTTGGACAAGCAAATATATTTTTAGCTGGATTAACACCTAATTCAAGTGGCAATTTATCTCTAGCTCTTAAAAATCACTCGCCAAATATACCAGTAGTATTATTAGTCCATGAACCTGATTTAGCTGATGATTATGCCAAAGATAAACGAATCACATTGCAACTATCTGGACATACACACGGTGGACAAGTACGAATTCCATTCATTGGTGCTTTGGTATTACCTTATTTGGGTCACAAATATGATCACGGATTATATAAGATCAAGCAAATGTGGTTATATACAACACGAGGAATAGGAGTTATTGGTCCACCGTTTGGACCACCAGTACGTTTTAATTGTCCGCCGGAAATAACGGAAATAACATTTTATTAATTTCCAACATTCCATTAACTCTCGCTGTGAGACAAAGAGAGGCGAAGCTGAGGTCGAGTAGTCTGCGACTTGCATGAGAGTTCTTAAATTTGAAGAAATATCAGATCATAATTAATTTGATTCCATAGGTTTTCACCTATAGACATTCATTAAGATACATTTGTGTGCAACCTGCGAGGTTTTGGAAACCTCGTAGGTTTTAAGTGAAATTATTTATCTGAAAAACTATATGGCTATTCGAGTGTGAACCTCGTTGGGATTGTTTTAACTATCCTGAAAGGATTGAATGTGAATAGCCACTGATGAAATCGGTGGAATATAAGAGCTTTCTGCGGCAAGCTCAGTTAATTAAGTATATATACTTATTTAGGAAAGATGTCTATTTTGAACAATCTAACACCTTATCAAAATTCCAGACATCAGCATATATGCCATAAAAATATTTTCGTTCATTACACACTACATATTTTTCCTTCTTCAACCGCTTTCCATGAAAATAATTCCATTATATTTAGTAATTTTTGCCCAATGTTTCCAATCATGAGCAGCCACATAAATATTATCTGATGTTTTAAGAATGTCCAATTCAAATAAGCGATAGCCTTTTTTATAATTAAAATCAAGTACTTATAAAGAATTAATATATTTATGTTTATTAATTTGACCACCTGCATGTGCAATAAATCTTTTAGTATCTTTTCTGTATAAGTTTGCTTCAATATTATTTTTCAATATTTTATCAAGCTGTACTTTATCTTGTTTTTTGGGTATATCTATAATTGCATCAATTGATTCAGTTATTAACTTAATATCTTTCTTGGCAAAACTAACTTTCACACCTTTTTTATATAGACCTAAACTTTGTTTGTTTCCAAGATAAACTCTATTAATTTTTTTATTTTTTAAATTAACTATTAAATGTAATTGATTATGTTGTTTATCATATTTACTAAGAGTAAATACATTTTTTAGGCTACGTTTAGCATACGAAATTAATACCATTTCAGAATTAAAAGTAACATCAAAAGTAAGATTGTTAAACTTTTCATTTAATAAAATTTTTATGTTATCTTCCTTAGAACTTATTGTTAAATAATTATCAATTAGACTAATATCAATACCACTTTTATAATCTTTTTTAGCTATTGAAGCAGTGTTAAGTGTCGTCAGTTTAACTCTGTTCTTTTTTAAGTAATCAATAACATTATCAGTAGGTATAAAATCTGTTAAGAATTTAGCATTCGTTTTAATTTCAGCACCACTAATAATCATTTTTGGCAAATCTATTTGATAAAGTGTATCAGTTGTTTTTTTAGGTAATATATCTTCACTTACATTAGTTATTAAATAAAGTTGTCTTTTAGATGTTTTGAGTTTATTTATTATTGTTCCACTATTTCCCATCAAAGTATGATCAGGAAAAATAAAAATTGCTGTATTCTCAAAAAGATTTTCTTTTTTTAAATAAGTAATAAAATTATTCAATAAATAATCAACTGCTGAAATTGAAAACTTTAAATTGTTTTTTCTTTTTGATACAAAT